>JADHNQ010000101.1 GCA_016779425.1 Pseudomonadales bacterium
TGCTATCCCGCCCGTAAAGCCTCGATAATTGCCGAGCGCTGCTCATCATTGGAGACCGGGAAGGAGGCAGACGTACGATCCACATACCCACCGTAACGACGCAGCATTTCCGGTGCGATCTCCTGGGGTTCTCCCATCACACCGAAGGCGTTGATCATATCATCGGTAATTAGGGTGCCCATTTCTTTCCAGCGGCCCTGTTTGGACATCGTGTTGAGCTCACTCTGCAGTTCACCCATGCCAATGGAGTCCAGCACACCCTTGTATGCGGGCGTCGAACCGTAGAAGGCAATGCGTTCTTGAGTCGCAACCTTGCTCTTTGCAAATTCCTCTTCGTTGCGGCCGGTGACCACAAAACAAGAATAGGATAGTTCAAATCCCTCACGAGACTTACCCGCCTTGGCCAGTCCTGCTTCAATTGCCGGCAGAGTTACCGAATCAATATAGGCTTGGGTAGAAAATGGGTGAATGATCATGCCGTCGGCGACTTCACCGGCAACCTCGGTCATCTTTGGCCCCACTGCTGCCAGTATCACCTTGGGTGCTCCGTACTCGGTATCGTTCGGGGTAAAGGCTGGCGTCATCAACGTATGCTGATAGTGCTCTCCCACAAATTGCAGCGGTTCGCCGTCGTACCAATTCGCCCATATGGCGCGCATGGCCAAAATCAGCTCGCGCATCTGAGCCGCGGGACCACCCCAGGGCATACTGAATCGCTTGGTAATATGCGGCTTAATCTGAGAGCCCAATCCCATGGTGAAACGTCCCTTGGAGTAGGCGTTCAGGTCATGACCAATATTGGCTAGATTCATCGGGCTACGAGCAAATGCCACGGCGATGGAGCTGGCGATTTCCAACTTTTCACTATGCTCAGCGGCCAACAGCAGCGGGAAGAAGGGGTCATGATTCATCTCGGCGGTGCGAACACCATCGTATCCTTGTGATTCGATGGTCTTCACGGCGCTCGGAATGGCATGCAGGTCTAGATTGATCCCGGTATCTACTTTCATGATGAATCCTCTGAATTTCTGTGTGATTTATGCGGAGAGTTCTCGAATGATCGCAAGACGCTTGTCTTTTGGAATATTCGCGTAAGCAGCAGATGTGCGGTCCACCACATCGCCATAGCGAGCCTTCATTTGGCCAGCGATGGTTTCTGGCTCACCGATGACTGCAAATTCCTTCAATATGTCGGGGGTAACAAGTTCGCCCATTTCATCCCATCGTCCCTGCTTCGACATCCGGTTGAGTTCATCCTGCATGTCGCCAATACCAATACTCTCCAGTACTGGTCGATAGGCCGGAGTGGAGCCGTAAAAGGCGATTTGCTTGCAGGTTGCCTTCTCTGCCTCCCGCAGCTCTTCCTCGGTTTGGCCGGTCACCACAAATGCAGGGTAACTGATCTCAAAATCGTCACGCGACTTACCCGCCTTGGCGAATCCCCGCTCTAACGCGGGCAGAGTTGTCTCGCGCAGGTATTTCTCTGTGGTAAAGGCGTGTGCGATAACCCCATCCGCTACCTCACCGGCGACCTCGGTCATCATGGGACCAACAGCGGCTAAAAAGACCTTTGGCGCACCGTAGTCATTATTGGTCGGCGTAAAGAAAGGGGTCATTAAAGTATGGGTATAAAACTCCCCGGTAAATTCCAGCGGCTTTTGCTCGTGCCAGCAGTCCCAAATTGACCGCATCGCCATTATGTACTCGCGCATGCGCGCCGCCGGACTGGACCATGGCATGGAAAACCGCTTGGTGATGTGCGGCTTGATCTGAGACCCAAGACCGAGCACAAATCGCCCCTTGGAGTACGCATTGAGATCGTGACCGATATTCGCAAGGGTCATGGGTGAGCGAGCAAAGGCCACGGCTATCGACGTCATGAGCTGCACTTTCTCTGTATTTTGTGCGGCCACTAACAATGGAAAAAAGGGGTCGTGAGCTGTTTCAGCGGTCATCACTCCGGTGTAACCCATCTCTTCTAGTTCTGCTGCCTGCGCCCCGACCGTACTTAAATTAAGCCCAACACCACCGTCTACTTTCATGCGTTATCTCCAAAAATTCCAAATATCCCCATCGCAAGTCAGCTACTCGCCGCTAACCGCTTGAGGCGGTAACTGTTCACAAATTCCGTCGACAGCGGCGCCAGTGTGCTCAAATCTCGAACCACTACCGCCGTTGTCTGCTAGGTAATGCTTCACGCCCACAGAGCCCTGGCTGAATGTCAGTTCATAGAACAGCGCGTTAGGGTGCTTAACCCGACGAATCTGCTGCTCATTCAATCGCAAAAAGTGACCCAGAATCGCGCGGGAAACCACACCGTGAGTAACGATCGCCAAACAATCCGGCTGCTGCCACCGCATCAGCAGCTCGCGAAACCGCGCCAATAAATCGGGAAGGTTTTCGCCGCCACCCGGTCGATGGTGATGTGCGTCTGCCTGCAGCTGGGCCCACTCATGGGCATGCTCGCGCCGCACTTGCTCCGGCGTTTTGCCGGACCAGGTACCGCAGTCTCGCTCGAGTAAGGCATCACTAAAATGCCGGGGGGCTTGTACCGACTCATGTATCAGGTCGGCAGTCGCGCGCGTGCGTCCGGCGGAAGACACCCAATAACATTCTGGCGCCCCAAGCTGTGCGAGCTGTCGGCCGTGAGCTAGCGCCTGCTCACGCCCACGCTCAGTGAGGGGGGAATCCAGACGCCCCTGCATCTTGCCCGCCACGTTCCACTCGGTTTCGCCGTGTCGAAACAGGTAAATTTTTCGGCTCATGCTAGCCTGATCCTATCAGTCGGTGCTCGGACAATGCTCAGGCAAATTGAAACGCAGTACCGGTAAACGCAGCAAAAGTTCGGTCTACATCCTCTTTATTGCCAGCCAGCGGTGCAATGATGTGGGTGTCTACACCACCATCGGCATCAGCCTGTATACGCGCCTGGATTTCGCCTTCATCGCCGATAATCGCAATTTCATCAATCATTTCATCTGACATCGCCGAAGCAGTTTTGTTGCGATCTTTTTCTGCCCAACCCTCGGCTATTTGCGCGGCGGCCTCGGTGTATCCGGCCCAGGCGAGGAAGTTGTTATAAACCGGCGTAGCATAGTAAGGGCCAAAGGCTGCTCTGAAGAGATTGCGTCCATATTCTTTGTCATCAGTGCACAACACCATGGCGCGGTTAACGATTTCTACCCCGGCTGGGTCCTTACCCGCCGCTTTCGCACCAATCGCCACATGCTCCATCATTTTTGGTAAGGCCGCCTTCGGCCAGAGGTTAAAGATCACACCGTCCCCTACTTCTGCGGCCATCTCGATCATTTTAGGACGCAGTGCGGCGAGGTAGACTGCCGGCGCTTTCTCCATGGGCGCTTGGCGGTATCCGCGGCTAAACACCGTCTCACCGTCATAGTTGGTCTTTTCACCCGCCAGCATAATTTTCACCAGCTCGGCTGTTTCACGGACCCGGGTCAGGGGTTTTTCCAATGGAATACCGTTGAACTGGCCCATGATGGTTTGACTCGATGACCCAAGGCCTAGAACAAAACGTTCGGGCAGCAGCTGTCCAATCACATTCGCCGAAGCCGCTAGCACCGAGGGTGAGCGCGTATACACCGGCGTGACTGCCGTACCAATTCGAATGCTGGAGGTATGATGCGCAATGGCCGCCACCTGAGTCAGTGTATCTGGCGCGCCGGAGTCGCTAAACCACGCATCGGGAATGCCGTTGTCTTCCGCCCAGCGGATCCTGTCGATGGTGTCGGTAATACGTGGCCCCGCGGGTAGCGTGACGGCGATGCGTTTCTGCGGCATGAGTTCCCCTCCAACAAATAAAGTGCAAAGCCTCGCACTTTGCCCTCTATGAGATCAAGCCGTATCCTTGCCTGCTAGGTGGAGAAAATAGAGGCGGAGAGTGCTATGAGTGACGTTGAACTAACCCCGGTTCGGGATGCCCACAAATTTGACGAGCAGGCCCTCGAGCAATATCTGCAGGCGCATGTTGAAGGCTTTCAAAGCCCCTTGGAAATCAAGCAGTTTGAGGGCGGCCAATCCAACCCAACTTTTCAGTTGATCACACCCAGCCGACGATACGTATTGCGCAAACAACCGCCGGGTGAGCTACTTCCCTCGGCGCATCAGGTAGACCGCGAATACCGCGTTATGGACGGGCTTTGGAATACTGAAGTTCCTGTACCCAAGATGTTCTGCCTATGCGAAGACGCCGCCGTGATTGGCACCAAGTTCTACGTTATGGAGATGGTGGAAGGCCGTTTGTTTACAGAAACGCGTCTACCCGATGTCAGCAATGAAGATAGACGCGCCATCTATCTGGACTTGGCCCGCGTGATGGCAAAACTGCATAACGTGGATCCTGCCACAGTGGGACTCGAGACCTTTGGTCGCCCCGGAAACTATTACGAGCGTCAGATTGGCCGCTGGAGCAAGCAATATCTGGCGTCACAGACCGACGAGCTGCCCGCCATGAACAAACTGATGGAGTGGTTACCCAACAATATTCCCGCCGATGCGGGTTCTGTGATCGTACACGGCGATTACCGCCTGGGTAACGTGCTCATACACCCGACCGAACCCAAGATCGTCGCAGTACTGGACTGGGAACTTTCAACCCTTGGAGATGGTCTGGCAGATTTGGGTTACCTGTGTCAGGACTACCACGGCGATGCCTACGACGACGAGGGCCTGGCGGGCGCGGATTTCGCTGCGTTGAATCTACCGACCGAAGAGGAATTCGTTGCCGAGTACTGCAGACACGCAGAACGCGATGGCATCGACAACTGGCACTTTTACCTGATTTACAACATGTTCCGCTCCGCCGGCATCATTCAGGGGGTCTATAAGCGCGGTTTGGATGGCAACGCCAGCTCCGCAAAGGCACTGGAATACGCCGATGCAGCGCGCCTGCGCTCGGAACGGGGCTGGGCGTTGGTAGAGGCCAGCGGGCGAGCCTAAAGTCGACGGAGTATTACGCCTGCCTTTACGTTAACGCGCGGCGGCATATTGATGGACAAAAAAAGGGGCGATATACGCCCCTTTTTCGTTTTACTACCCCCGCAAGCTCGGGGTTAGAGCATTTCCTCGGCTACCACCTGAAGTGCCGCCGGATCCTGGCAGCCAAGCAGCATGCTAGAAACATGTCCCTTGCTACCCGCGGTCTTCCAGCGCGCCAGGCGCTCGCGAATTCGCTCTGCCGGACCGACCAAGGCGCAGGCATCGATCAGCTCTTTCGGTACTGCGGCCATGGCTTCGTCTTTTTTACCCGCCAGATACAGATCCTGAATCTTCACGGCGGCGTCGGGGAATCCCAAGCGCTTGCAGTAGTCATTATAAAAGTTCTTGTCCCGTGCACCCATGCCGCCAATGTATAGCGCCATCTGGCCACGCACGGGCATCATGCACTGATCCAAATCGTCGCCCATGACCACGGTCACAAAGGGAGCAATTTCGAATTGCGTGAGGTCTTTGTCACCAGCCTTGGCAAAACCTTTTTCGATTGGACCTTGAAAGACAGAATATTGGTCAGGATCCATCCAGACAGGAAAGAAGCCATCGGCGACCTCTGCTGACGCCGCCACCCCATTGTCGGTAATGGTTGCCGCATAGATGGGAATATCTTCTTCGCAGTGCAAAATACTCTTTAAAGGCTTACCAAGCCCCGTCGCACCCTCACCGGTATAGGGCAGGTTGTACATACTGCCCTCGAAGGTTAGTTCGCCTTCCCGAGCAAAAATATTCTTCATGATCTGAATGTATTCACGCAAACGGCTCACTGGCTTGCCGTAGGGTACCCCGTGCCAACCTTCAACCACCTGGGGTCCCGAGGCACCGAGGCCGCAAATGAAGCGGCCGCCGGAAAGCTCTGCCAGACTCATAGCGGTCATGGCCGCCATGGCAGGCGAGCGCGCAGGCATTTGCATGATGGCGGTGCCCACCTTGAGGCGTTCGGTCTGAGCCAAAATCCAGGCCGCAGGCGTGACCGCGTCGGAGCCATAAGCTTCCGCTGTCCACAGCGAGTCGTAACCCAAGCTCTCTGCATGCTTGATGGCGTCCATCGCGATATTGAATTTACGACCCGAATATCCAGCTAATATTCCCAGCTTCATAGTGACCTCTCTTGCTTTTGATCCTTTGTCTTTAAAACGATGTTCTTGATCAGTGGTTTTCGTCTTTTTCTCGCAGCGTGCCTTTATTGACTCGCGTGACGCTCGCCCAAGTACTGCATGATGTCTAAGGACTCATACATCCATTCGACTTGGGTTCCCGTGTCCGTTGATCTCTCGATGCGCAGACAAGGTACCGTGGATTTGCCACCCCCCTGCAGCAACTCTCTGAACGCATCGGCATCTGTGTGCACATCCCTAAGCGGGAGCTCCATACCCAGCTGATCCACATAGGCGCGAACGCGAAAACAAAACCCGCAGGTATCGGATTTAAACAACTGATATTGCTCGCTCAATCTCTCGCTCCCTCTCATAGCGTCCGTCTCGATAGTCGCCATAGTAACCCCAGCCTGTAAATCGGCAAGCGGTGACCTAGCCCTCGCGGAACAGTAGACTGAAGATTCGAACATATCTGATGTGAAGGGATAGTAAAGATGGCAGCAGCGAAGAAGCGTTCAGCCGATAAAGTACAGCTCACCCGCAACCTGATTCTGGGCTTTCTGGGCCTGTTGGTTCTTGGGTTTGTGACGACCACATTCTATTTCGGTTCCGGACTTTCCCAGAATTCAGTGCCTCAGGCAGGCACCGACTATGAGGTTATTGACGGGGTCGAGCTGAATCAGCCAGCTCGAAGTCTGGTCGTCGAGGAGTATTTTTCTTACGGCTGCATTCACTGCAAGAACTTTGATCCAGAGCTGGAGGAATGGCTAACCACGCTGCCTGACGATGTCAGATTTGAGCGTAAACCCACCGCATTCTCTCGAACCTGGAGCATTCTGGCCCAAGCATACTATGCGCTGGAAAAAGCCGAAGCGCTGGAAGGAAATCACGAACAGCTCTTTAAGGGTATTCACAATGGCGGGCGTATGTTCAACAGCGGACAAGACATCGCCGATTATCTCGACTCGCAATCACTGCCTGCTCGGGAGTTTATGCGCGCCTTCGATAGCCGAGATGTTTCACGACGACTCAATCGAGCCGCCGAAGATACACGCCGGTCAGGGATTCGAGCGGTGCCAACGATGGTCGTTGCGGGCAAATACCGGGTCGGCATGAACCAAGGTGCACAGCGCGCCCTCGAAGTGACCGATTACCTTCTTGAGCAGGAGCGCGCGCTGATCCAGGGGCAGTCTGGCTAGACTGCCGGCATTAAAAACTGGTTTTCGCGGTCATACCAAACTGACGTGGCGCACCAAGCTGTGTCCAACGGGTGGCGGTGTAGCCGTCTCGTGGGTCATTAGGAAAGCTGAACCCGCGAACGAAGTAATCTTTATCGCCAAGGTTGCGTCCCCATA
>JADHNQ010000102.1 GCA_016779425.1 Pseudomonadales bacterium
GACCTCCATCGTGCCCCCGCTGGCGGCCGTCGGTAATGCCATTGCCAACGCAACCGGCGTTCGCATGTCCCACGCACCTATGTCGCCGCCACGGGTACTGGCAGCCATCGATACTCTGGAACATGCGAGTTAGCCTAAGCAGTACCTTCGAACTGGACAATGGTCCCGGCGGCAGCGTAAGCGTCCATGCCGAGACCATTGCCGATATCATGGCCTCACTGACAGAGCGATACCCCAATTTTGAGCAGCTGCTGGATCGCGGGGTAGCGGTATCCATCAACGGCCAAATCTACCGAGACGACTGGACCCAGCCGATTCCCGCAGATGCGGAGGTTTTTCTGATTCCCCGCATAGAGGGTGGATAGCTAACCAGGAGAGAGCATTGCGTAAACGCTATGTTTTGCTTGTCTTAACCGCCGTTGTGCTAACCGGATTACTGGCCTGGTCAATACAGCGCATGAACGCCAGAGTGATCAGCGAAATCCAGCTGCATCCAAGCAGCGAGCGAGCCCTAGAAACCATGGTCATGACATTGGCGGACGGTACGGTTTATCCGGTGAATTACCTGTGGGAAGGTGACTCAGTCTTTGTCGGCATTGACGGATTATGGTGGCGAGCCTTTCGAGGCGAAGGCCAGCGGGTTCAGATGCTGATTCAAGGAAAACGTTTGACCGGATATGCCAAAGTCGAATTGAATGATCGGGCCTACATTGATGATGTTTTTGCTCGACTGCGTCCCAAAGCGCCGGATTGGCTGCCAGATTGGCTTAACGGCAAGCTCGTAGTGATTACACTCGATACCAACGTTAGTGGCGCTATCGATCAAGAAGATAGTTAAGGCCGCGCTTAAAAGCATATGGTTGGTTAGGAAACATTATGGGTGCCGTAGAACGCAAATTTGTCTCACTAGATTCTGCAACAGGACGAAGCAACGGGGCGGGATTTAGAACCTGTCAGGGTCTGTATTACCAACCCAAGGATTCTGTACCCAAGGTGGCCTTTATCGCCACGCACTACAACGTAGATTTCAGCGAGCATTATTTAGCCGAGCGAATGGCAGCCAGGGGCTTTGGATTTCTTGGCTGGAATACGCGATTTCGAGGTAACGAACCCTTTTTTTTGCTAGAGCATGCGCTGATCGATATCGGCGCTGGCGTTGATTGGTTAAGGGCAGAGGCGGGCGCCGATGTAGTGGTGCTGCTCGGCAACTCCGGCGGTGGCTCCTTGATGGCTGCCTATCAGTCCCAATCCATCGGCGTCACCATGCAGGCTACTCCGGGGCTCAAAATACCCCCAGCGCTGCGGGAACTGAAGACCGCAGACTTCTATGTCTCGCTCTGCGCCCATGGGGGGCGGCCTGAGGTGTTAACGGCGTGGTTCGATCCTGCTGTTGCCGACGAAAGCGATCCGTTCAGCATTAATTCAGATCTCGATATGTACAACCCTGAGCATGGTCCGCCCTATAGCCCAGATTTCATTGCCCGCTATCGAGTCGCCCAGGTCGAGCGCAACCATCGCATCACCCGTTGGTGCCACGATGAACTATCGCGCATCGAAAGTCTGGGGATGAACGATCGAGCTTTTAACGTCTACCGCACATGGGCGGATCCTAGGCTCATGGACGGGAGTATTGATCCTTCCCAGCGCAAGGTGGGGCTGTGCTATGCAGGAGACCCGAAAACCGCCAACTACAGTCCTCGCGGTATTGGTCTGACAAATACTTTGCGTACATGGCTGTCGATGTGGAGTCTGACCGAGTCTTGGTGCCAAGCAGACATGCACCTGCCGCGTATCACTGTGCCGTCATTGGTCATTCAAAGTGACGGCGATACGGGTGTATTTCCTTCTGATGCCAAGACTATTTACGAAGGATTGGGCGCCAGCGACAAGTATTTCGAGATGATCCCCGGCGATCACTATCTGCAAGAGCCTGACGGTGCGCGAGACGATGTCGCTGATATGATCGGTAGCTGGCTTAGTCAGCGTGTTTAGAGATGACGGAAAACAATAAGGTCAGCGAAGCCGACGCGATCGCGGCACAGGCCCAGCTGCACCATCAGTATTTTCTGGGCCTACAGCTGATGGTGGCCGTCGAGGAGAGTCGGGATACTGTCTTTGACTGGATGTTTCGCCTCTTCCGACGCCAGCATGAAGAAAAATTCCTCTCCAGTTTTAGCAAATTAGGCCTCGATGGACTGCCGCCGGCAATCGCTTGCGCCAAGTATCACGTGCTGTCCAACGGCGTTGGTGGTGTGTCGGTAGAGTACATGGAGGAGTCCGACACGAAGGCTTGGGTGCGTTTTCGATATCCTCGCTGGATGTATGCCGGCCCTGCGATTTGCGGTATTCCCATGGAGGCGGGTCGGGGTTTCTTGCACGGCTGGTATGCCCAGAATGGTGTCAGTCTAAATAACCCGCGTTTAGGCTTTGTGTGCGTATCCGAGGATGTGACCGGCCAATTTGGTCTGTGCGGCTTTTTCGCAGAGTACGATTACGATCTTGCACCGGACCAGCGTCTGCGGTTTATGCCCGATGAACCAGTGCCCAATTTCGATTCCTCGGCGCAACCGTCACCTCCCGACAGTCAATGGAGCGCCGAGCGTTTGGCTAAGGCCAACCGGAATTACGCGGTAGATTACGTTCGCAACGGACTCGCCAGTTTGGTGCAGGTTCTAGGTCGACAGCGAGCGGAAGAACTGGGTAAGCGAGCTGCGCTTTTAATCGGATTGCAGCATTACAGTGTCATGGCTGAGCGCGTTGGTGGTGTGGACGGCGAGGTCATGGATGCGGCGCAATTTCTGCAGGCCATGATGCTCGGCATGGGTGATGAAGTTGTATTAAATGCACAAACAGACGGCAGTGTTCTCTGCCGCCAAACGGGCTTGCGCGTGGTGCGAGGCTTGGATGGGGCAACTCGCGAGAGTGTGCTGACCTGCTGGATCGAACTTTGGCGAGGCGCGATTCACTCTCACAGGCTTTTCATGGATGCTCAAGGTGAGGTGACGGCCGAGGGTATTCTCAACTGGATAATCAGGCGGCAAGAGCCGTCCAAGAGGAGCGCGACATGACGAACCTTCTGCAGCTCAGCGCAGACGTGATTGACGGCAGAATCGGCACCGACGAGGTCGGTCCGCTCAATCGCATCAATTTTCAGCTGTCAGAATTGGCTGACGATGTGGCCATGGTGGAAGCATTCTCACATTCGATTTTGTTTAAAACCAGCGAGGGCCTGGTGGTCTTCGATACCAGCAATCTGCAGGGCTCGGGCCGGGTAGTGGATGCAGTGCGCAACTGGTCAAAAGACCCATTTCACAGTTTGGTCTATACCCATGGTCATATGGACCATGTGGGTGGGTGCGGCACGTTTCTACGCGACGCCCAGGAGCGTGGTCACCCACGCCCGAGAGTGGTGGGGCATGAAAACATTAAGCCGCGCTTTGACCGATACGATGCGACCAATGGCTATAACCTGGCCATTAATAAGCGTCAGTTTGGTTCGGTAGCCCGGCGCGGCTATGACGTGAGCACTGAGAATGAGCGATTTCTGCCTCCCAGCTCCGCTGAGCCCGATCTGACCTACCAAGAACGCATGGATCTGCAAATTGGTGGTCTCGACATTGAACTGGTCCACGCCAAGGGCGAAACCGACGATCACACCTGGTCATACATTCCAGAGCATAAAGCCATATGCGCGGGCGACTTTTTGATCTGGGCCTTTCCCAATGCCGGTAACCCACAAAAAGTGCAGCGCTTTCCCGCCGAGTGGGCGGCGGCCATGCGCGCAATGGCAGACAAGGATGTGGAGCTGTTTTTGCCGGCACATGGTCTACCTATCGCAGGCAGGGAGCGCATAAAGGGCGTGTTGACCGATGTCGCCGAGGCTCTGGAGTTTTTGGTGCAAGAAACCGTAGCGCGAATGAACGAAGGTATGCGTCTGGACGACATCGTGCACGAGGTGAAGCTTGATCCGTCCTATTTAGAAAAGCCCTACATGCAGCCCACCTATGACGAGCCGGAATTCGTGGTACGCAATATTTGGCGTCTATATGGCGGGTGGTATGACGGCAATCCCGCGCACTTGAAACCCGCCAAGCATGAGGATCTTGCCAAGGAAATAGCGCTTATGGCGGGAGGAGCCTTGGCACTGGCAGAGCGCGCTGAGGTGCTCAAAGAATCAAACCCCCGGCTCGCCTGTCATTTGGCGGAGATGGCAGTGCAGGCAGAACCAGAGAATCGATACGCCCATGAGGTGCGGGCAGATGTGTATCAGTATCGTCGGGGGCTAGAAACCTCGCTGATGGCCAAGGGTATCTTCGGCACTGCCGCGAATGAATCTAAGGAGGCGTTGGGCGAGGACTAATCCCGGTTATCTGGCTGCCATCGCTCTTGATCCCTTGGGCATTAACCGGCAGATCGGCATGCCCAAGTCCAGGCTGCAGGTCGGCGCAAAACTCCAACATGATGCCGTCTGGGTCCAAAAAGTAGAAAGACTGCAGCCACGGTTTATTTTGCGCTTGGGCATGTTCGCCAGCGTCAGACCCTGTGACCACATCGTTGTGATCGACAATGGGAGTACATTCGACACCGCGGGCCACTAGCTGATCGCGGTAGGCGACGATTTTGTCCGCAGCAACGCTGAATGCCACATGATTCATCGAGCCGTGGGCGGAACTGATATTGCCCTGGCGGCTACCTACAATGTTTTTCACCGCGGCCACCCCGGGCTGGGCGGCTTCAGCGTCATTGAACCAAAAGAAGGCCAACTCGCTGCCGCCACCCATATCGAAAAAGAAATGCTGACCGTAACCGGGCAGATCGAAACCTTTTTTCAGTGTCAGTCCAACCTTGTTGGTATAGAAGTCCACTGTCCGCTGCATGTCTTTGCAGACCAGGGCTAGGTGATGCAGCCCGTTTAGCTCGATACCCGATTCCTTACTCATCATTCTCGGCTCACTTATCACTCTTGTTCCAACGCTAACAAAATTTCGCGGAACTTGAAGCGCCTCTTGGTCACACGCCTGGTGGCATTCATGCAGTTCGCTGCTTAAGCTTGCGCGCTTGCGGGAGAAAAATATGCAGATAAGTGATTACGAAACCCTAATTGTTGAGCGGGACGGAGCCGTTGACACGCTATGGCTTAACCGGCCGAACCAGCTCAACGCGATTACCACGCCCATGGTGACGGAGCTACGTCACTACTTCGATCAGCTTCTGGAGAATGATCAAACCCGTGTCGTTGTTATGGGCGGTAAGGGTAAGGCTTTCTGTGCGGGCCTTGACATCAAGGCCGCCAGTGATGCGTCAGTGCCCCGACCCTTCGGCGCGGGTATGGGCTTTCAAGGCTATTTGGCCGAGGTGTATATAAAGATGCGTCGCTGTCCGCAGCCCGTCATCAGCATGATTCAAGGGCCCGCTTGCGGTGGCGGTTTTGCCTTCGCGCTCGCTAGCGATGTGCGGATAGCCGCAGACACCGCCAAAATGAATGCGGCCTTTATCAAACTGGGGCTGTCAGCCTGTGATATGGGAACCAGCTACTTTTTGCCGCGTTTGGTCGGCACCTCTATCGCCTCGGAGCTGATGCTTACAGGTAAATTCATAGATGCCCAGCGCAGCCTGCGCACCAACTTAGTCTCGGAGGTGGTGCCTGAGACTGAACTGCTCGACGCGGCTAATCGCTATGCCCAGGATATGCTGCTTGCGTCGCCAATGGGTCTTAGGCTGACGAAGGAAGGGCTCAACGTCGCCATTGATGCGCCAGGGCTGGAGGCCGCCATTGCGATTGAAAACCGTAACCAGATCCTTTGCTCGCGTACTGCAGACGCCAAGGAGGGAATGCAGGCCTTTATTGAGAAGAGACCACCAGTTTACCAAGGCCGCTAACCTTGCCTGAGATGTCGTAAACTGCGACAACCGAAAAAGGAGATCGATAGTCGTGTCTCAAAGTCTGAGAGATCAGCTGGTTAAAGCCGGGCTTGCCACCAGTGCACAAGCGAAAAAAGCCGAACGTTCTAAGCGAGCTGAGGCAACTGCTGAACGTCAGCAAGGAAAGAGCACCAAGGTTAAAAAAGGCAAGGGTGGGCAGACTAGTGCCCCCCAATCAGAAACCGATAAGGTGAAAGCCAAGGCTGCCCAGCAACGGGCGGAAAAGGCCGCTCGGGACAAGGCTCTTGCTCAACAGCGTAATGAAAAAAGCCAGGCGAAGGCCCTGCAGGCACAGATTATACAGCTGATTAAGCAAAACGATGAGCGCACTAAGGTTAGTGACGACGAGGCAGTGCCCTACAACTTTGTGCACGGCAAAAAAATTAAGAAAATATTCGTCAACAAGGTTCAGCTGGATGCTTTGAGCGCCGGCCGGTTGGTAGTGGTTAACAACAATGGCCTTTACCACTTTGTCAGCGCGAAAGTAGCAAAACAGATCGAAGAACGTGACCCGAGGCGCATCATCGTGGCCCATGGACGCGATGAAAAACCACCGGAACCTGGCTCTGACGAGGAGTTTTACGCCAAATTTGAAGTACCCGACGACCTCGACTGGTAGCGGCAACGCCTGTTTGTGGCAAGTCCTCTCAGGCTGCAGAGTCGGTGTTAGGATGGGGCATGTCCGATCACGCCATCAAGGTTCATGAGAAAGACCCCGCTTACGGCTGGGTGATGGTTTTTGCAGTATTTCTTCTTAGCGCTCTCGCCTTTGGTGCGCTCGGCTCCATATCAGTCTTCCTCAAACCATTGTCGAGCGAATTTGGCTGGAGTCGCGGTGAAACCTCGCTTGGGTATACCGTCATCTCTTTCTCCTCGGCCCTGTTCGGAATCTTGTGGGGCTATATTGCCGACCGCTTTGGTACGCGTTGGTTTGGTGTGATCGCGGCGTTTGCCATGTCCGGTAGCTTATTCGCGCTTAGCCAGCAGCAGTCGATCTGGCAGTTTTATGGGCTGTACTTTCTATTCGGCGCTTTTGGCAATGCCATGGTGACCTCTCCGCTATTTGCCAACGTGGGTTTTTGGTTCACCCACAAACCCGGTCTGGCGTTAGGCATTACGGCTGCGGGAGGTGCAGTAGGCCAGGCGGTCGTCCCGTATTTGTGCGCTCTCTCGCTGGAGGCCAATGGCTGGCAGACCACCTACATACTCTCTGCAGTTGCCTACCTGGCCTTGGCTCTACCCGTTGCCCTGCTTATTCGTGAATCGCCAGGCCGGGAGGCGGCGAGAACGCAGGGGGACGTATCCCAGCACACCTTCGTGCTGGCCGAGCGCGAAGTGATCGCATGGATCAGCCTAGCGATTATTTTCTGCTGTACCTGTATGGCAGTGCCCATCGTGCATCTGGTGCCACTACTGACAGATGCGGGACGTACCTTGGATCAGGCGTCGACGGTCTTAATGGTTCTGATGTTCAGCGGTGCGTTGGGTCGAATCCTGGGCGGAAAATTAGGCGACCTCATTGGCCC
>JADHNQ010000103.1 GCA_016779425.1 Pseudomonadales bacterium
GCGCCTTGGTACCGCGAACCCATGGGCCGATCCATGCCGAGGAAGATTTACGAATCTCTCAGCGAGCATGGCCAGTACATTGCGCGCTACGTGGTTGCCGAGGCCGGTGAGGATCTGGTCACTGGTTTTCGTGAAGACTTGGGCACGACGCCGCCGGGGCTGAGAGACAATCTTTAGTCGCAAGACCCTAGTGACGATTCGATTTTCTAAGACGCAAAATCTGCGCATGGCTAATGGCAAGGAGCGGAACGGAAATAAAAATCCAACAAGTCATGGCGGAGTAGTAGAGCCAGTTTGAGTCGTAGATCGTTGCAATGCGAATCAAGAAAACGAAAATCAACAAACAATATGCGATCCACTCTGCTAACAGCGCCACCGCCCCAGCCGACAATCTGCTCGATATTGGTACCGCACATGCGAGATCCACTTTCTGCACTGTTCTGTTGAAACAAACGATCGAGAGCAACGGCCAAGCTAGAGCGACACTCTGCATCAGCACCCATCCAATGAAGTGTTGAACATTCGGATTAATCGTCAGGGGTAACAGCATTGAGGAGACCGCCGCCGAAAGCAGAATGATTCCCGCAACCGCCAAGCGAACATCGCGTTTCGTCACAACAACAAGCCATATTCGCGTGTCTTTCAATGGATAAGTTATAAAAGCTAGGGGGCTAAACCCAACACTTTCCTGAATTCGATAAAACATGACAGAGCGAACCGTTATCAATCGGGTAAAGACAATGTGTGAAATGAAGAGGTGCGCGAAACTCACTACCCGACCGGCGGCACCACTTAGCGCTCAGCCGGTACCCTATGAGATCTGAGGTTGGATTACTCTGTTCACCCTAGACATAGGTGAATGCCATAGACGAACAAACCTCACTGCGCGCCCAACAAGTAAGCCTTGCTCGCCTTAACTGCAATCCAGTCGCTGTGCAGGGAACCTTACTTTATAAATCTCGTTTTACGTTGCCCGTTGGGAGCATTCGCTAGATCGTGTGGTCGCCGAGGATCCGATAGTGAAAACGATCAATATTCTAAACTCTACTGTTGTTGTGCTGGGGGTGCTCTGGTTTTTAATCCCGTATCTAAAAGATAAAAGAAAGCACAGAGCAGCGGCCGTAGGCTTTGCGATTATTTTCGCGTTGAATTTTTACTTCATGCTCAACGACTACACGCCCCTTCATTCGCTTCTAAGGGCCTTGGGATTCACGTCTACTGTCTACGTCTTATGCCGTGTAGCCATCTATTTTGAGAGACTCTCAGAGAAGAAGTAAAAAGCTGCATCCAGCCCAGGATTGTGATTTTCAAGTCAACGATCCTCTCTCACAGAAACAGAGCGCGGCAACGCGTTCTTTGATATTTCAGTTTTACATTTAACCTCGGCTAGAAAAGCCCAGTTTTGAGGACGTCGAAGGGAGTATTGACGTGCAGGGCGCAAAACCGGGAGCGTTTACAGGTTCAAGTGCAGGTTTAGAAACGACAATGTTGGAATTTCGAAATCCAGCATCCGACCGGCGGCACCACTTAATGCTCAGCCGGTACCCTATGAGATCTGAGATTGAATTACTCTGTTCACCCCAGAAATAGGTGAATGCCATAGACAAACAAACCTCACTGCGCGCCTAACAAGCAAGCCGCGTGCGAAAGTTTCTTTGCGAGCTAGGAGTATTACTGCTGGTTATTCTTTTCGTGACTTCTTTGATGGGATATTTCTTTGGCGCTTCGCCGTTCGCACTACCGATAACGGCCGTTTTGATAATGCTTTCAGTAACCTATCTGAACAAAAAACTCCTGGGTTCAACAGATCCGGATCGACCGTATGAATCAACCGCTGACACAGATTAGTGAATCTCTGCCGCCTCACCTTGAGCCGCACGCAGTTTTTCGATGTCGAAGCCTGGCTGCTGCGCCGCTGAAATAATCACGGCTTCGCGCCGCGCCAGCTGCTGCGCGGCTTCTTGCACCTGACCAATCACCTCTGCTGGGATAACCACCGCGCCGTGTTGATCGGCGTGGATAATATCTCCATCCGTCACCCGCATGCCTGCGACATCTACCGGTCGGGCGTAGTCCACCACATGCACGAAGGCGTGGGACGGCAGCACACTTGCTGCCAGCATCTGAAAACCCGGTGCAATGTCCGGCACATCGCGTACGCCGCCGTCAGTGATCACACCTTGGCAACCCAAGCCTTTGTGGATATTGGAATTCACCTCACCCCACAGGCAGCCGTAGCCGTTATTACCATCAAGATCCTGAATCACCGCGATACTGGGCTTGGGTCCACGGTCAATGTACTCGTAATATCCGTCAGATACCGCTCGCGCTTCCTTGCCCGATAAGTCAGAAGGATGTGCTGCGCGTATGGTCGCGGTTCGGGCATAGCCGATCATGGGCGGCAGCTCTGGGCGGGTACAAACCAACTGAGAGGTAGTAAAACCGTAACCCCGGCGCTTAGGAACAAGCAGTTCCAATGCGTTGCATACGGTTGGGGTATCGAAGCACTGCAGTGTTTTGATCAATGCGTCATCCAGTACTGTCGCCATGATTATTTTCCTATTCAGTCAAAGAAACTGCAGACGAGGCCAGCACTGGCCGAGACCTGTCAAGTTGGGTTATGTCTGCGCTTTCGCTACAGTTTAGCCAGTCACCACTGACATCGCCTAGGGCAGAGGGAGGGGAATTTTACCGTGTCAGATCATCAACCAAGCCGCGCCGAGGTACTGGCAACACTGACCGCGCCGGGCCAGCCTTTTGAGCTCGTCGCGAGCACCGTATACGGTCGTGAGTGCCGCTTTTTCAAACACGCGCCGCAAACACTGCGCGACTTATTTGCTGACAACGTCAGCGATCTCGACTTCTTAGTCTATGAGGACGAGCGTCTGACGTTCGCCGAGGCTTACTTGAAGTCCGCGCAAATTGCCCAGCTGTTGGTTCGCCAGTACGGTATCACCAAGGGCGATCGGGTAGCGATTTCCATGCGCAACTACCCGGAATGGGTGTTGTCCTTTATGGCCGTCACCTCCATTGGTGGTATCGCTGTGGCCATGAATTCTCTTTGGCGACCTGACGAGATGGCCTACGGCCTGATCGACAGCGGTGCCAAGGTGCTATTGGCCGACGACGAACGACTGTCGCGTTTTTCGCAAATCGAAAATACCCCAGAGAGCCGGGTCGACGTGCAAACAATTGCCATCCGCACCGGTGCATTCCCGGACAGTCCGGAGCTGAGCTTGTTACTGGAAAAACAGGCGGATGAGCACGGTGTGCTCGATATGCCCCAGCAGCGCCCGGAGGCAGAGGACGATGCCACAATTTTGTATACGTCTGGCTCGACGGGCCACCCCAAGGGAGTGGTCTCCTGCCATAAGAATATCTTAGCCGCGCTCATGAGCTGGGAGCTGGATCAAGCCTCGGCGATTGCCATGCTGCCTGAAGCACCTCTACCGCCGCCTCATCAGGCGGCCACACTGCTCGCGGTGCCGCTGTTTCATGCGACGGGTTCCCATGCGGTGTATCTGGCCAGCTATCGCAGTCAGCGCAAAATCGTCTCCATGTATAAGTGGGATGCAGCCTTGGCTGCTCAGTTGATCGAAGTTGAAAAGATCAGTTCCTTTATCGCTCCGGCAGCCATGACCGGCGACTTGGTACAGGAGGCCGCGCGGACCCAGCGCGACCTGAGCACCCTTGCCTCGGTAGGCGGTGGCGGCGCACCTCGTGCACCGGAGCAGGTACGCAACATTGAAAAGACTTTCGCCAACGCACTGCCCGGGACCGGCTGGGGTATGACTGAAACCAACGCCATTGGCACGGGCATTGGCGGTATGGATTATCTCGAACATCCGGAAAGTTCAGGTCGCTGCAGTGCAGTGATGGAGCTAAAAGTCATAGACGATCAAGGCAACGCCCTTGCTGCGGGCGAGCGCGGCGAACTGCTTATTCGCGGAGCCGCAGTGTTCCGCGGCTACTGGAACCGCCCAGATGCTAACGAGGAAACCTTCCTGCCCGGCGGCTGGATGCGCACCGGCGATGTGGCCTATTTAGACGATGAGGGCTATCTCTACATCGTCGACCGGATCAAAGACCTGGTCATTCGCGGCGGCGAGAACATTGGCTGCGGCGAGGTAGAAGCCGCCCTGCTGGAACACCCCCTGGTACAAGAGGCGTCGGTTTATGCCGTACCCGACCAGCGACTGGGCGAAGAAGTAGGCACCACACTCTATGTCTCTTCGAGCGTCACCGAGAATGAGCTTTCGGGCTTTCTGCAAGAACGGCTGGCCAAGTTCAAAATTCCACGTTACGTCCATCAACAACAGACACCCCTGCCACGCACTGCTTCAGGGAAAATTCTCAAACGCGATTTGCGCGAAGAGGCCTGCCAGCGACTTGGTCTGACCCAGTGAGAGCCGTCGTGTTGATACTGGCTTGCTGGCTAGTCGCCTGCGGCCAAGAAGCACCTCCAAACACAAAGGTGACCATGAGCCAAGTACTGATAAAGGAAACCCGGTCCGGTCATTTGCAGGGCGCATGGGCGAGCGAGCAGGAAGGCATACAGGTCTTTCGCGGCGTACCCTTCGCGCTGCCGCCGGTAGGCGATTTGCGGTGGCGTCCGCCGGTGCCCGTGGAGCCCTGGGAGGATGTCAAAAGCGCAGAGCGCTTTGGTCCCGCCTGCTACCAAGCCTTTAGCGAAGACGCCTTTGTGTGGAGTCGAGGACAATTTGAGCGCAGCGAAGACTGTCTGTACCTGAACATTTGGGCCAAGGCTGAGACGTCAGCTCCCCTGCCGGTGATGGTGTGGTTTCATGGTGGCGCGCATACCGGCGGCTTTGCCCATGTTGAGCTTTTCGACGGAACAGCCTTGGCACGCAAAGACGTTCTGCTGGTTACCGTTAACTACCGCCTTGGGCCCTGGGGGTTTTTAGCGCATCCGGCGCTGAGCGCTGAATCCGACAAAGACAGTAGCGGCAACTACGGGCTGCTGGACAAAATAGCCGCCTTGCAGTGGATACAGGACAATATCGAAACCTTTGGTGGCGATGCCTCCAATGTCACTATTTTTGGCCAATCCGCAGGGTCGATGAGCGTCTGCGCGCTGATGGCATCACCCTTGGCAGAGGGGCTATTTCACAAGGCCATTGGCCAGTCCGCGGCCTGTTTTAACCGCTATACCCAGGACCCTAGTGGTGAAGCGCGGGGCACCAAACTCGCTAATTTCCTGTTACCGGATCAAGCGAAGATCAGCGCCGAGGATCTACGCTCGCTTGACTCGGACCAGCTCTTGAGAGCGGCCACGGATAGCGGCTGGGATCGCGGTGGCGGGCTAATCGCCGTCGACGGCTGGGTCTTGCCCGAAGCACCGCAGACCACGTTCGCGAAGGGCAAACAAGCCAAGATCCCGGTGCTACTTGGCTCCCTGGCCAACGAAGGCATTGAGCTTCTGCCGCTAAATGAGGGTCTCACCGAGTCCGAGTTCGATGCCTACCTAGACAAACACTTTGACGGGCTGGCGGCACCGATCAAGCAGGCCTACAAAGCAGAAAGGCTGATCAGCCCTGGGCTTGCCCAGCGCAGTATTGAAACAGATCTTTTCATGGCGCTGCCCATGCGCCAATGGGCGGCCTATCAAGCGGCCATTGGCATGCCGAGTTATCTGTATTTTATGGACTATGTGCCGCCGGCCTATCAAATCTACCGTGCCGATCAGCCAAATCTCGACCTGCCAGGCGGACCGCGTAGCGCAGGGGCCTATCATTCTGGTGATCTTGCCTTTGTCTTTAACAATGTCGGCAACAGCGGTGACTTCTGGAACGAGGACGATATTACGATGGCAAATCGAATCAGCGATTACTGGACCGGTTTTGCCAAAACAGGCGATCCGAATCGGCGCGCGCAACCGACATGGGAGACGTATGCAGCGTCGACCCATAACACCATGATACTGAATTTAACCGGCGAACAAACACCCGGCGCACTGCGCGAGAAAGTTGATTTGCTCGCCGCCGCCATGACCTCTAGTAAACAAAAATAAGAATTTACGCGAACTGTTGGTCCAGGGTGCCCAATAGAACTGATAACTGAAAACCAGCACGGTAAACTCACGACATGAGCAAAACGACAGACCCAACCAGCGACGACAAGCTGACTTTTGAAGAGGCCATGGCAGAACTCGACGAACTTGTCTCGCGTATGGAAGACGGCGAGCTTAGCCTCGAT
This sequence comes from Pseudomonadales bacterium, assembly GCA_016779425.1. Taxonomy (GTDB): domain Bacteria; phylum Pseudomonadota; class Gammaproteobacteria; order Pseudomonadales; family Azotimanducaceae; genus UBA4421. The sequence continues at coordinate 6,217 of JADHNQ010000103.1, forward strand.
GATTCGCTCAAGGCCTTTGAACGTGGCGTCATGCTCACCCGCAAATGCCAAGAAGCACTAAGCCAAGCCGAGCTGCGCGTTAAAACCCTCACGGACGCTGACACCTTGGAAGAATTGAGTTCAGGGTACGAATGACCGACCTCTTTGCACGCGTTAGAAGCGACATTGCCGACACCCTAGACGCACTGCTTCCGTCACATTCAGAGATCGCCCAGCCCATGGTTGACGCCATGCGTCATGCGGTCTTAGGTGGCGGTAAGCGCATGCGTCCGCTGATGGCTTGCGCTGCCTGCGAGGCGTTTAGCGGCAGCTTCAAAGCAGCGCTGCCAGCGGCCTGCGGGCTTGAGTTCATTCACGCCTATTCACTGATCCACGACGATCTACCGGCCATGGACGACGACGAGTTACGCCACGGTCAGGCTGCGACCCATGTTGCCTTTGGCGAGGCTAACGCAATTTTGGCTGGAGACAGCTTGCATTCACTGGCTTTCCAATCACTCGCTGAAGCACCGGGATTGAGTCAGGCAGCCAAGCTGCGCTGCATCACCCTTCTGTCTACCGCAGCAGGATGGCCGGGCATGGCTGGCGGTCAGTGCCTGGATATCGCCGCCGAGGGCGAGAATCTATCGCTAGCGCGACTGGAAGCACTGCACAGCGCGAAGACCGGGGCTTTGATCGAAGCATCCTTAGTGATCGGTGCCTATTGCGCGGAAGTCGAACCCGACGATCCTAGGCTGGCCCTGCTGCGCACATTTGGTCAGCGTATCGGCCTGGCCTTTCAAATAGTCGATGACATTCTCGACGTAACCGAAAGTTCGCAAACCCTGGGCAAGCCTGCTGGCTCCGATGATGCTTTGAACAAGAACACGTTCCCAAAACTGATGGGGCTAGAGAGTGCTCAGCATCGTGCAGAAGCCTTGCTGAGTCAGTCGCTGGCTTTGCTAGAGGAAGCTGACCTAGCCACAGAACTGCTGACAGGCTTAGCGGAGCGGTCTGTAAAGCGCCGTCATTAAGGCGATTACTTCGGCCAATATGCGGCCAATGGTGCAAGCAATGCGGCGCAAAGTGCGCCTGCCAAGAGATCATCTGCCATTATACCCAGCCCGCTATGCAGCTTACGGTCAAGCAGGCCAATGGGCCCGGGCTTGAAAATATCGGCAAGGCGAAACAGCACGAAGGCTGCAAGCG
>JADHNQ010000104.1 GCA_016779425.1 Pseudomonadales bacterium
TGCAGGCCAAGGGTTTTCTGCTTGGTGGTACTGCCGGTCGAACAACCCTGAATGGTGAGGGCCTGCAGCACCAGGACGGTCATTCCCATTTGCTGGCATCTACAGTGCCAAACTGCATCAGCTACGATCCGGCCTATGCCTTTGAGCTAGCAGTTATCATCCGGCGCGGTCTTGAGCATATGTATGTGGACAAGGCCCCCGTTTACTACTACATCACTCTAATGAACGAGGCCTACCATCACCCGTCAATGCCCTTCGGTGTGGAAGAGGACATCGTCAAAGGGATGTATCTGCTTGAAACACTCGGAGATAGCGCCGCGCCTCGAATCAGAATACTGGGCAGCGGTGCGCTGTTGCCCGAAGCAAGGCGTGCCGCTCAGCAGTTGGTAGACACCTACGGACTCCAGGCTCAGGTGTATAGCGTTACCAGTTACACAGAGCTCGCGCGCAATATTCAAGATCACCAGCGAGAGGCGTTGATTCAACCTGAAAGCCCTATAGCGGCGTGTCATGTCAACGACCTGCTGAACCATGGTGAGTGGAGCGACGCGCCAGTGATCGCTGTATCAGACTACGTGAAGGCGCTGCCCGAGCAACTGCGTGCTGCTATCGATGCGCCGCTTCGTGTGTTGGGTACTGACGGATTTGGTCGCAGCGATACGCGAGAGCAGTTGAGGGCGTTTTTCGAAGTAGATAGCCGGTTTATTCAGTACAGTGCTTTGAGTGAGTTGGTGGCCGCGGGCCATATGCAGCTGAACTTACAGGACGTGCGGGAACAACTTGGCATTGAGTCGGACAAGCCAAACCCGCGAGAGCACTAGCTGACCCCGAAAACGCTAAGTAAGCAGCACAAACAAGGAGCAGAGGAAGCGCTTTGAACATTGTCCTACCAAGTTTGGGTGACATCGAAGAAGTCGAAGTTACGGAAATCTGCGTTGCAGTGAGCGATGTCGTTGGGGCTGACGATCCGATTATCGTGATTGAATCCGACAAGGCTTCGATGGAAGTGCCGGCAGGCAATGCCGGCACCATCGTTGAAATTAGCGTAGCCCTCGGGGATCAGCTGGGTGAGGGGGCCATTATCGGCAAACTCGATACCGCGAGCACAGAAGGTGCTGATTCCGCTGCTGGGCCTACCAGCCAACAAAGTGACGATACGGGTAATCCATCAGCAGCCAAGGACAGCGAACCAAGTGAACAGGCTCGGGTTGGCGGCCAGCAGGTCGTGCAGATATCAGTACCCGACTTAGGCGATATCGATGAGGTGGAGGTGATCGAGGTCGCAGCCATAGCCGGATCACAAGTTGCACCGGGTGATTTGCTGGTGGTGCTTGAATCTGACAAAGCGTCAATGGAAATTCCTGCTGAGGTAACCGGCGTTCTCCTTGAAGTTAACGTGGCCGTTGGCGATCAAGTGAGTGCTGGTAGCCTGTTAGCAACAGCGAGTATCGAAGGGGCACTGCAGGACGACGTAATGGCCGAGGACTGTCCGTCTCAGGAGGGTGAGACGCTGGCGGCAGCGCCATCACAGCCCGCAGCCGCCATGCCTGAACCCGCGTCCGAGGACAATATGGCGCCTGCCGCGGCAGCCGGACGTCAAATATATGCTGGACCAGCCACACGTCGTTTGGCGAGAGAAATTGGCGTTCCCCTGGAACAGGTTGAAGGAAGCGGCAATCGTGGTCGCGTCACCAAGGATGATGTGAAGGCTTGGGCAAAGGCACGGATCAATCAACCGGCAATGACCTCGACACCGGTCACTTCAGGTATTCCGCATGTTCCCGCGGTGGACTTCGCTAAGTTTGGTGACGTTGAGGAACAACCTCTCACCCGCATTCAGAAACAAGTCGCCCTCAACATGCAGCGATCTTGGCTAAATATCCCGCATGTTACTCAACATGCCAATGCCGACATCGAAGACTTAGAGTCCTTTCGTCAGAGCATCAAGGTCGAAGCACAAAATCAGGGCATCAAGCTTTCGCCCCTGCCTTTTATCATTAAGGCGGTATGTCAGACCTTGGCTGCCCACCCAAAACTCAATGGGTCCCTGAGCGCTGATGGTGAGAATCTGGTGGTCAAGCACTACACCAATATCGGCATTGCCGTAGACACACCGGAAGGATTGGTCGTTCCGGTAATACGTGGTGCAGATCAGCTAGGTATCTTGGCGCTGGCGGGAAAAGCCCAGGAGCTGGCCGAAAAAGCGCGTTCCAAAAAACTCGCCCTAGACGATTTAAGCGGCGGCACGTTTACTATTTCGAGTCTTGGCAACATTGGCGGGACGGGCTTTACGCCAATTATTAACGCCCCTGAGGTTGCTATTTTGGGTGTTGGCAAGTCGGTTATACAGCCGGTTTGGCAGGAAGGTGCATTTGAGCCTCGGCTACAGCTTCCTTTGAGCCTCTCTTACGATCATCGAGTGATTAATGGCGTCGACGGCGGGAACTTTATGGTCACCCTGACGGCGCTATTGGCAGACATCCGACGATTAGCCCTCTAGCAAACAACTCATGAGTTTGAAGGACCGCGCCACTGAGACTCGGTCTGATCCTGGTGTTGACTCAACGTTCTTGCGAGCACGAAGAAAAAATCGCTAAGTCGATTCAAGCAGGCACCTGCGCCACGCAGGCGATCCACGTGAACAGATTCAAGAAGCTTCTCCCAAGCCGATATTGCAGCCCAAACATCGGTCTCTGCGCGACGGCAGATTGTGCGGCACAGGTGAGCGTGGGAGGTTGCCAGGCTGCCGCCGGGAATAACAAACTCGGTTAGTGCCGGCAGTTCACGGTTCATAGCCTCAGTTTGTTCATCGAGTGCCGTCAGCCCTGTCGCCAATGTGGGTGGGTCGTATTCACCTGCCATGGCCAACACCGCACCGATATCGAATAACAGCTGCTGCTGCTCTGCCAGCAGCTCATCAAGTTTCCCATCGCTCAGGTAACACCTGAGCAAGCCTACTGCGCTGTTGAGCTCATCCGTGCTGCCCAGGGCTCGGACCAGCGGATCCGTCTTGCTTATCCGCTGGTTGTTGCCCAGGCGCGTTTGGCCGGCATCGCCGTTGCGGGTGGTAACCTTCGTGATTCGGGAGGTGTCTTCGCTCATCAGGATACATAGCTCTTTGGTTTGTGCTGCACAGGCATAGTGCTAACCTGACGCAAATTATCAACCTGTTCCGACAGGTTCGTTTTCATCAGCCGATAGATGGGGAAGACATGCCGTCATTTGATGTGGTTTCCGAAATGGATATGCACGAAGTCCGAAACGCAGTGGATCAGGCAGTGCGAGAGCTCGGCACGCGCTTCGACTTCCGCGGCGTGGACGCGAAAATCGAGCTCGAGGAAGAAAGCATATTGCTCACCGCCCCGGAAGAATTTCAGATCGGCCAGTTGAAAGACATTTTGCGCGGCAAGATGGCCAGTCGGAACGTCGACAGCAGAGCCCTTGTGCCTGGCGATATTGAGGGCGCTGGTAAGGTAAAGCGTCAGCGTTTCACCATGGCCCAAGGTCTCGACAAGGACAATGCCCGACTCGTGACCAAGGTGCTCAAAGACTCCAAACTTAAGATTCAGAGCCAAATCAATGGCGATAAAGTGCGTGTCACCGGCAAGAAGCGCGATGACTTGCAGGACGCTATTGCTGTGCTGAAGAACAGCGATTTGAGCATTCCACTGCAATACAACAACTTCCGCGATTAACCGCTCCTAGCGGCACTAAGCATGGCCGACGACGGCGATAGACAAGAGCCATCGGGCAAACAAAACCGCATCTTCCGTGTGCTGTTGGATCGACGTATGTTGATTTGCGTGGCTACAGGTTTTGCCTCTGGTCTGCCCCTTTTTGTGGTGATGCAATTGGTGCCTGCATGGCTGCGACTCGAAGGCGTCTCGCTGACAGCAATCGGATTCTTCACCGCCGTTCAGTACCCCTATGTGCTGAAATTCCTTTGGGCGCCTGTTGTCGAGCGCTACCCTTTGACAAGTTTGGGGCGACGACGCAGTTGGATGCTTCTTACCCAAATTGCGCTCATTTTTTCGATAGGATCCTTGGGTTTCTGGCAGCCGAACGACGCGATGACGGCAGTGGTCGTTATTTCGATTGGCTTAGCTTTTTTCAGCGCAACACAGGATATCGTGCTAGACGCTTATCGACGCGAAATACTCGATACCGATGGTGAACTCGCCCTTGGCAACACTGTGCATGTGCAGGCGTATCGCATTGCCGGATTGGTGCCGGGCACGCTGGGTATGATTCTCGCTGGCAGCATCGGCTGGGATCTCAACTTCATGATCATGGCGTCGTTTATGAGCGTGGGTGTAATCCTTGCTCTGGTGATTGGTGAGCCGAAGAACAGCGCAGAACCGCCACCGTCGCTTTGGCAGGCCACCGTCATACCTTTCCAAGAATTCTTTCAGCGTCGCGCCCTTGGCCCAGCCCTAGCCGTGCTGGCTTTCATGGTGTTCTACAAACTTGGGGACAACATGGCAACGGCCTTAGCCACACCTTTTTATCTCGACATGGGATTCTCACCAGAGACCATTGGCTTAGTCGCAAAGGGCGTGTCGCTGTGGGCCGTTATCGTCGGCAGCGTGCTCGGTGCCTTCATCGTTGTGCGCATTGGGATCAATAGGTCACTTTGGGTTTTTGGTGTGGTGCAGATGGTGACTATTCTCGGATTCGTGGTGCTGGCCCAGGCCGGCGCTGATCCTTGGGTGCTTGGTATTGTGATTGCCGGTGAATACATAGGCGTGGGTCTTGGTACTTCTGCATCGGTCGCCTTTATTGCGCGGGAAACTTCACGTCTGGCAGTAGCTACACAATTCGCGCTGTTCACAGCCCTAGCGTCGCTACCTAGAGTGGTCGCCTCAAGTTTCAGTGGCTTGCTGGTCGATAACATCGGCTGGATAGACTTTTTTTATCTCAGCACGCTGCTCGCCATACCCGGCATGCTGCTACTTATCTGGGTGGCACCGTTTAATGCTCGGTACGACGCCACGGCTCAATTGAAAGGTAATGGCGAGTGAGCAGCCACAGACGCCGCATCAAACGTCAGGGTTGCCAGTGATGCTCCGGGCGTACACGGTTGCTCTTAAAACTAACCCCCTCATCCCGCAAACGCCGCTTTTGCTCGAGCATGCGATCGCTGCCTCGCGGTGCAATAGCCAAAGCTGCATTTACCACGCGATGCCATGGGAGCCGGGTGTCTCGAGGTAATTTGCCCAAAGTTGTGCCTACAAAGCGTGCGTAACCGGGTAGGCCTGCAACCCCGGCAATCTGCCCGTAGCTGGCTACATAGCCTTTTGGAATGCTGGCGACGACCTGCCAAATGCGTTCTGCTTTCGACAGTTCGCCATCTTCACCACATGGCCGATCTTGAATTGTGATGTCTTTGCCCTCAGGTTTGACGTTACACCCACCTGAGCGCCGCCTTATGCCCTGGTTCCTGTTGTTCTTTGCCATGCCCATTGTTGAAATGTATCTGTTGATTACGGTGGCTGGCTACATTGACGCACTGCCAACCATTGGATTGGTGATGTTGACCGCTGTAATCGGTGTGTCGCTCCTCAAACATCAGGGACTGGAGACACTGACCCGGGGCACACAAAAAATGCGCACGGGAGAGTTGCCCGCGCAAGAGATGGCTGAGGGGCTGCTGCTAGCGGTGGCGGGGGCCTTATTGATCACCCCAGGATTTGTTACAGACATCATCGGTTTCTTGATTTTATTTCCACCATCCCGGCTGTGGATCGCCAGCCTCCTGCTCGCGAGGGTTCAGGTTCACGGGTTTCATGCTCACACGGGCAGTGCGGCGAATACCCACCAACGAGGGCAAGAGGGCGAGGCTTCATCGCGAACGATTGAAGGGGAATATCAGCACAAAGATTGACCAGCATCACCCACTGCTGAGTTACCCATAGCCTGCTTCGAAAAATCGGCAATTATTTGCCAGATTCACTTCGATGGGCCTTGAAAACCCAACGTCCGACTTTATTATGCACTCCGCGCTAGCACTCATGAGGTGTGAGTGCTAAGCCGTTTATTTGCCAGTTGAAACGACGATTTGAGAAAAATCAGGTAGCCAATTCAGCGTAGGCAAACAGTAACGAATCTATATTGGAGTAACTGGGAGACCATAGTTCATGAATATTCGACCTCTACACGACCGTGTCGTTGTGCGCCGGTTGGAAGAAGAGACCACTAGCGCAGGCGGTATCGTTCTTCCCGATTCAGCGACCGAAAAGCCCTCACAGGGGGAAATCCTCGCCGCAGGACCGGGCAAGGCAACAGATAGCGGTGACGTCCGTGCTCTCGACGTCAAAGTTGGCGACAAAATCATCTTTGGCCAGTACGCAGGCAGCACCGTAAAGATTGACGGTGAAGAGCTGCTGATCCTGAGTGAAAGCGAGATTTTCGGCGTTCTAGAAGGCTAGGTCTTCGCTCGACGCGAGAAAAGTTCAACACGACAAAAAGTCTGACACGATTAAGAGGAAATAAGCGATGAGCGCTAAAGACGTAAAATTTGGAGACGATGCCCGCATTAAGATGCTTGAAGGCGTCAATGTCCTGGCCGACGCGGTCAAGGTCACACTCGGCCCCAAGGGTCGTAACGTAGTACTAGACAAAGCCTTCGGCTCACCTACTGTGACCAAGGACGGTGTTTCAGTAGCAAAAGAGATCGAACTAAAAGACAAGTTCCAGAATATGGGCGCGCAGATGGTAAAAACCGTTGCGAGCCAAACCTCCGATGAGGCCGGCGATGGCACAACTACGGCGACGGTACTCGCGCAAGCCATTCTGCAGGAAGGGCTAAAGTCAGTTGCGGCTGGCATGAATCCCATGGATCTAAAGCGCGGTATCGACAAAGCTGTAGCCTCCGCTGTAGCGCATATTCAAGGTATGGCTACCCCATGTGAAGACTCCAAGGCTATTGCCCAGGTCGGTACGATCTCTGCTAACAGCGACACCGCTGTTGGTGAAATCATTGCCGAGGCGATGGAAAAAGTCGGCAAGGAAGGCGTTATCACCGTTGAAGAAGGTTCAGGACTTGAGAACGAGCTAGACGTGGTTGAGGGTATGCAGTTTGACCGCGGCTACCTCTCGCCTTACTTCATCAACAATCAAGACTCCATGGCCGCAGAGCACGATGACCCCTTCATCTTGTTGTGTGACAAGAAGATCTCAAATATTCGCGATCTGCTCCCCGTGCTAGAAAATGTCGCCAAGGCAGGTCGTCCGCTGGTTGTGATTGCTGAAGATATTGAAGGCGAAGCATTGGCCACCTTGGTTGTGAATAACATGCGGGGCATTGTCAAAGTGGCAGCAGCAAAGGCACCAGGCTTTGG
>JADHNQ010000105.1 GCA_016779425.1 Pseudomonadales bacterium
CGGGCTTCTACCAAATCCCCGGACACGAGGGTGATTTGATCAGCATCACTGACCCTATTGGCGTTGGCCTTGTGACCTCCACGAAGGGCGACTTCGCGTTGTCGCGCCTGACCTCGCAGTTACGCTACCGCTGGGAAATCGGTCCTTTATCTGACTTGTTTGTCGTCTATACCCGGGGTAGCAATCTGCCAGGTCGGGTCGATGACAGTTTTGATGACTTATTCGATGATGCGTTACGCGAGCCGGTGATAGATGTCTTTGTCGTGAAGCTGCGCTATCGCTTTGGTAACTGATCTCTCGGCAGGCGTTGCGCGCCTTTTGTCTGCCTTTTTCAATGTGACTGTGATCCAGGTCTAAGGGTTTCTCGGCAAGTCTTTGGCGCAGGCGCTTGAGTTGCCTCGGCATGAACGCTATACCAGAACAAGATTTCTGATCGATGTTCGGCATAGGGTTCTCATCATGACTTACTTCAGACAACGTCCGTTTTTCCTCCCCACCTGGGCGGTGTTTTTCGCCCTGCTGCTGGGAGCGGCAAACAGTCTTGCCAATGACTCAGCGCCCATCCTACAGCCCGGGCCTCCGGGTGAGGATGGCCAGCTACTCACTGCAGCCCAGGCGGTGGAGATTACCGATACTAGTTATTCGCCGGATGATGTGGTGTTCATGCAGGACATGATTGTGCATCACCAGCAAGCCCTGGACATGGCGCTATTGGTGGAGGCGCGGACGAATCGAGCGGCGCTTGGCGATATTGCCGGCAGGATCAAGGCATCCCAAAGCGATGAAATTGATTTCATGCAGGGCTGGCTGCGCGATCGCGATGAAATGCCAGGGTTGGTGGCAGTACAAGCCATGACCGATGGCCACGAACCAGAGCACAAAGGCGCGCACCTGGGTGGGCATCCTCAGTCTCACGGGACCATGGCAGGTATGGCGACCCCAGAGCAAATGGCGCAGCTGGCCGCCTCTGAGGCCACAGCTTTCGACCGGCTCTTTTTGCAGCTGATGATCGCGCATCATGAAGGTGCAGTAGACATGGTCGAGCACCTACTGGATCAGCCTGGGTCCGCCTATGACCCGGTGCTTTATGAATTTATTGGTGATGTCAAAAATGATCAGTTGGTTGAGATAGAGCGCATGCATGCTCTACTGATCACCCTTTCTGAAGATCCGCGAGCAAATCTGACGGCAGGTCTGTATGACGCTGGAATCGCGATCAAAAATCTCCGGCTCGTCAGCACTCAGACAAAGCCCCCAGGGTTTGTAGACCCGAATAATCCGGAGGAAAGACCGAAGGCCCTGGCGCCTGGGAGCGATGAAAAAACCGAAATTGAGCCGGGTGTTGAAGCAGACGAAGAGGGGGTCTCTGACGAACTTGCCGAAGAACCTAAGCGCAAGCCCGTCGAAGCGAAATCTGATCAGCGTTATCCAATGCTCAGTTTCTCGAATACCGATATGGCCTTCGTGGGCGATACGCTTATTGCGGGCAATTACCACGGTTTTAACCTTTACGACATCGCCAACGGGGGCGCTCCCGAGCTCATCAGCTCAGTAGTCTGCCCAGGTGGTCAGGGTGATGTCTCTGTCGTGGGAGACTTGCTGATAATGTCGGTGCAGGAAACGCGCAGCCGTCTGGACTGCGGGCTGCAGGGTGTATCGCAAGACGTGAGCGACGAGCGATTTCGCGGCATACGTATATTTGATATCGCCGATTTGAAAAATCCAAGACAAGTAGGGGCAGTACAAACTTGTCGGGGTTCTCATACGCATTCGGTGGTCGCTGGGCCCGGCGAAGATGGCAAGATCATCGTGTACAACTCAGGTACGTCGAGCATTCGTGAGCGCGACGAGATGGAGTCTTGTTTCGACGAATCTCCCGGTGACCCGCGTACCGCGCTGTTTCGCATCGACGTCATCGAAATACCCGTAGATAACCCTGCCGCGTCAAAAATTGTGGCGAGTCCTGCGGTATTCGCAGACGAAGAAACGGGTGCATTGGCAGGGTTATGGCGCGGTGGTGATCATGGTGAAGAAACCCAAGACACCCGCGCCACGGATGAATGCCACGACATTACCGTGTTTCCAGCCCTCAATATCGCGGCAGGGGCGTGTTCAGGGAACGGTATTTTGTTCGATATTTCAGATCCCATGAATCCGACGCGTATCGACGTGGTCTCGGATTCGGGATTCGCTTATTGGCACTCCGCCACCTTCAACAATGATGGTACCAAGGTGCTGTTTACCGATGAGTGGGGTGGTGGTGGCCGTCCACGCTGCCGCGCTTACGACCCGCTGGATTGGGGAGCTGATGCCATTTACGACATTGTTGACGGCAAGCTCGAATTCAGTAGCTACTTCAAAATTCCGGCTCCGCAGCTTGAGCAGGAAAACTGCGTTGCTCATAACGGTTCCATCGTGCCAGTGCCCGGACGCGACCTCTTTGTGCAGGCATGGTACCAAGGTGGTATGTCCGTTATTGACTTCACCGACTCGGCGAATCCCATCGAAATAGCCTACTTCGATCGTGGTCCTATCAATGCGGAAGAACTGGTTACCGGCGGCTTCTGGTCAACCTACTGGTACAACGGGTTGATCTATGGCACGGAAATCATTCGGGGTCTCGACGTGTTCGCTCTGACTGCGAGCGAATTTTTGTCCGATAACGAAATTGCCGCCAGCAACCTAGCTGAACAGGGCGATATCTTTAATCCCCAGCAGCAGTTTCCCGTAACCTGGCCGGCTCATCCTTCCGTTGCCCTGGCTTACGTTGACCAGCTGGAACGGGCAAGTGACGAATCCCCAGGCTATTCGGCATTAAGAGGGGTACTGGAACAGGCTCTAAATCGTTATGGCGCCGGCGATACCGTATCGTCAGATAACACGCTGGCTCGGCAGTTAAGCGAGATGGCGTCGGAGCTCGGCAGTTCCCAGCAAGGTTCCGCTCTCAGGCGTCAGCTAGCGGCAATTGCCGATCGTCTTAGATAGGTCTTGCGCGGGCAAACGCGGAATCGCCATTTAGCCAAGCCCAGATCAGTACCCTGCGGCTTGGCCGTCTTTACGCATTTCCGTGGCGCCAATGTATGTTCCGCTCTCGGGGTCTCGATAAATCGCCTGATAGCCGCCGAACATGACACCGTTTTCTACCACCTTAACGTCGTGACCCATATCCTTGAGTTTTTGAATGGCGTCGGCGCTAAAGCCCGGCTCTACATACAGTACGCCTGATAGATCCCCATCCAATTCGCCAGTGGGCTGGCTGCCGCCACTGTGGTTTATGCGTGCTGCGTCACCTGCTTCCTGAACGTTCATGCCATAGTCGATCATATTCACCAGTATCTGCATATGACCTTGGGGCTGCATGGCGCCCCCCATAAGCCCAAAGCTCATCAGCGGTGCTCCATCTTTTAGGACAAAGGCCGGAATAATGGTGTGAAAGGGGCGTTTGCCTGGCGCATAAACATTGGCGTGATTGGGGTCTAACGAAAATAGTTCGCCGCGATCCTGCAGCATAAAGCCCAGGCCATCTGGCACCAAGCCAGAGCCCATGCCGCGATAGTTGGACTGAATTAGCGAGACCATCATGCCGTCCTTGTCCGCGGCGGTCAGATAGGTGGTATCGCCCGCCTTGGCAAAGGTGTAGTCCCCGGGGAGCGGTTTAGCGATGGCGCGGTTTGGCTGAATCAAGTCGAACCGGGCTTTGCCATAGGCTGGAGAAAGTAACCATTCCTCGGGGATGTCAGCAAAGTCGGGATCGGCGTAGTACTTGGCGACATCCTCGTAAGCCAGACGCTTGGCCTCGGTCAAATAATGCAGCACGCGGGCATCGCCACGGGGCCATTGGTTAAGCTCAATGTTGTTCAGAATGTTGGCCATTTGCAGCGCCGCATAACCCTGGCTATTGGGTGGAAGTTCGCATAACTCCACGGTTCGGTAGGGTACGCAGGCCGGCGTTACCCACTCACTGCGGTGGGCCTGGAGGTCCTCAAGGGTGAGATCACCCCCGATGCGTGCCATGTAGGCGGCCATAATTTTGGCAAGTTCACCGCGATAAAAAGCCTCTCGGCCATCCTCGGCTAGGGCCTGATAGGTGCTGGCCAGATCTGGATTGCGAAATGTCTCGCCGGCTTTCGGGGCCCTCGGCGTAAAGTAAGTGGACTTGGCATTGTCAAATTCCTGAATCTGCGCTGCACGACGATTGAACGACTTTTCGGCACGGGCGAAGTAATAGGCGATAACTGGCGATACCGGAAACCCCTCTCGAGCGTAGCGAATAGCTGGAGCCAAGACCTGCTGCATGGGCAGGCGGCCGAAGCGCTCGTGTAGCTCAAACCAGCCATCGACTGCCCCAGGTACGGTTACCGGCAGATGCCCCAAGGGCGGAATGGTTTTGCTGCCGTCGAGCTTTGCTACCAGCTCTGCTAAAGAACGACCTTGCGGACTTCGACCAGACGCATTCAGGCCATGGAGCTGCTGGGTTTTGGGATCCCAAACGATGGCAAACAGATCACCGCCAATACCGTTACCAGTCGGTTCCATAAGTCCCAGAGCCGCGTTGGCGGCAATGGCTGCATCTGCGGCACTGCCTCCGGCTTTAAGGACATCCAGCGCAATTTGGGTAGCCAGGGGCTGTGCGGTGGCGGCCATACCGTTGGCCGCATAAACCGGACTGCGAGACCATGGTTCACCGACGGGCCGCCCGCCCGAGCGAATCTCAACGTCGGGGTTTTGTGAGTCGGCAGATTGGGTGACTTCACCCGAAGCAATGCTCGTAAGTATGGTGAGACAGGCTGTAACAGCAGAGAGCAGTAAGTGTCTTATCGTCATAAATGAATAACCAGATGGCTTGCGGACGGTGAACGAATGGTAGCGCGGCTAAAAATTTGTGGCAGCGGTGTTTTGTTCGACGGCGCTGCTCAGTTTGCGGTTTGGCATGGTGTGATGAGCGATTTTTCGGCTAGTCTTTGCGGCAGAGCGCTGTGCAGCGACCAAGCGTCGTGCACTAAACGGCGACAATAAAAATCGATGGAGAGCCGGCATGCCCAACAAATCACTGATCTGCCTTTACGCGGCAGTCTATATCGCGCTCTTTGCCACCGCCTACTTGGCAGGCTGATGTTGCGTCACGTGTTTGCACTGAAACATCGGGAAAGCAACCAATCTCGCGTCCGTGCGTAGAGCGCCAAGCAAGTGTGAATGCTGCCTGCGCGGGGTTGAGCTGACCTTCCACCATCTCATTCCCAAAAAGGCACATCGGCGCAAACGCTTTAAGAACGGCTACAGCAAGAGGCAGCTGAATGCCGGCGTGCATGTCTGTCGACTGTGCCATCGAGGTATTCACCGTCTTTACGATGAACTCACCCTAGCGCGAGACTTCAACACCCTAGAGCAGCTCCTGGCAGACGAGGCCCTCGCCAAGCATTTTGCTTGGGTTAGCAAGCAAAAGGAGCAAAAAGACAGTCCAGACTGGCTTTAGGCTTTGCGTGCGCTACTAAAAGTGGGTTTGCGTTTCTCAAGGAATGCCTTGGCGCCCTCTCGCATATTTTTCGGAATCAGTACTGCCTGGTGCTCCATTTCCAGAGCCAGCTGTCGTTCGAACGTATTGTCTACGGCCACATCGAGAGTGTCTCGAATGCGCACGCTCGCATCAGGCGAGGCGTTTTTCAGTATGTCGATGAGTGCTTGGGTAGCCGAATCCAGAGCTTCATCGTCCACAGCCTGCCAGATCATCCCCCAGGTTTCGGCTTGGCTCGCCGAAATACGCTCACCGGTTAGGGACATACCCAGGGCCCGAGCCCGGCCAATGCGTCGGGGTAAGCTCCAGGTGGTGCCCATGTCGGGAACAATGCCTAAATTGGGTCCGAAGGTTGCGACGAAAAACGCGCTTTTAGCGGCTATGGTGATATCACAGGCCAGCGCCAAGCCAAGACCGCCGCCGGCAGCAGCCCCGTTGACCTTGGCAATGGTGGGCACTGGACAATTTTTGAGTGCAGACAGGGCGTTGTTAAAAGGATCGTCGTCGGCGCCGGCAGTTTGACCGACATTGTCGTCGCGACTGGGATCTGGATTGGCGACCTGCTGAAGGTCAGCTCCTGCGCAAAAACCGCGCCCAGCGCCGGTAATGACGACGACTCGAACGCTCTCGTCTTCATCAACCTGCTTTAACGCATCGCAAATACTCTGCATCAGAGCATTAGTCATGGCGTTAAGGCGGTCCGGTCGATTTAACGTCAGCCAAGCAACGCCATCTTCGGCGCGATACAGCACGTTTGGATTACTCATAAGCCTCTCCCCTGCTTTTTTGAATTCACCGGTAAGCGCCTCGACGTGAGCGAGGCGCGTCACCATCGATACAGTGACGAACGCTCGCTACTGAGGCAACTGTCGGGCAAGGAATGTTTGTACGATCTTGCCCGGGGGATTCGCTTGGAATTTGCCCATAAAGGCAGTCCATTTCGCGCTTGGGGTATCTTGCAATTTGCCCCAGTCCGCCCAGCTGTCAAAAGACATAACGTAGTGCAAACGGCCGAGTTGATCGACGTTAACGGAGATGCTTACCCCATCGGCTTGATGAATGTCGGCAGCTTCCATGGCCTTGGTCATCATATCGGCGGAGCGTCCCTCATAGGACTCCCAGATAAATACGTTGTAAACGTTGCCTGGTTCGCCGGGTAGTGGCTGGTTCAGCATGAAGCTGTCCAACTGCACAGCGCTCGGGTTAGTCGAGTAGCCTTGCACAAAGGCCTGCATGTCTGCATCTGCAGCAGCCTTGGCCTGGTATTCACCCCACTGTGCCCAGTCCTCGAATGCCATCGCAAAATGCAGACGCCCGCGAGAGTCAACGGCGGTCACAGCTTGCATGCCCATCTTTTTGTTCAACTCAACAGCCTTGGCGGCAGTAGCCATCATTTCTGCGGACTTACCCGGCAGGGCCTCCCACAGGGTGACGTGGGTTACGGTAGCCACAGCCATGCTCGGCAGCAGCATTAGCAGTCCTGCTAAGAGTTTGATTTTTGACATGGTTATTGTCCTTATTGTTATTGATGCTTTTTGTTACTGATATTTTTTGTTGGTGACTTACCGGCGAGAAAGGCAAGTGGCCCTAGCCTTACTCCCCGCGCCGCTGCCGTTACCATAGGGCAAGGCGTACATTTTTTCTGCACAAATTCACCTCATTCACGTAAATTTGAAGGGGCTTCGGGCGAGTGTCCATCCTCATGTTGCCCCTAGGCAACGGTTGGGAAAGAACAAACGAACCCAGAAGCGGTAACAACGCAAACAATAAGAACAGGGGGTAGATATGAAAACGTTCAT
>JADHNQ010000106.1 GCA_016779425.1 Pseudomonadales bacterium
TTGTGGTCGAGGTGGGCATACTGTTGGCGACGGGGTATTTCTTGCCGCGGCGCGAAGCCTGGCGGTACTCCAGCAGTCATCGGGTGCCCATGGAGCCATGGCGTTTTCGTATTCCCTGCGCAGCCACGCTGTTGTCTTGTGTGGTCGCGCTATACTTACTCTTTTCACCCGTTGGGTTGGTTGGTGGTTTGAGCGAGAGTTTTTGGCCGCTAATCCTGCTGCTGGTGATTGGTAATAGTGTGCTTTGGGCTTGGTACGCGCTGGGCGGGCATGAGCGTTTTGCGATAAGTAAAAGCTAACAGAGCCATGGATGAGCAATAGGTGGGCAACAGGTGGGCAATAGGTGAGCGAGAGTTGAGCAGAAACAGATGAGCAAGATGCGATTGCGCGGTTTTGAAAAGGCACCCGGTCAGCGCCATGTATCGGAGGACGATCGCTACCTGTATCGACGTGAAGAGCCGAAGTTTCGCTTGGTGGTGATCGGCACTGGCACCATGGGACAAGAGCATATGCGTGTCGCAGCCTTGCTCGGACGTGCTCGCATACACGGCATTTACGACAGTCAGACATTGAGCATGGACGTGGCGGAAGCAAATTTTCGTGCTCTGCAGTCGCAGCCACTGGTGCGTTACGACGATTTGGCTTCGGCCTGTCATGACCCCGCGGCGGACGCCTTGCTGATTTGCACGCCAAACTACAGTCACTTTGAGGTGCTGCAGACGGCGCTGCAGTCGAATAAACCGATTTTTCTTGAAAAGCCCATGGCGACAACGCTGCAGGATGCCGCAGCGATCGTGCGTGCGAACGAGGCGTATGAGTCTTTCATCCAGATAGGCCTGCAGTATCGTTTCAAGCCCCAGTATCGAGAGGCATTTCGCGAAGCTCTAGATCAGCGTGCACTAGGTGAGATAAAAACTGTCAGCGTCAGCGAGTATCGACCGCCGTTCCTCGACAAGGTGGATCAGTGGAACAAGTTTGAGCGCCTCAGTGGCGGCACTCTCGTGGAAAAGTGCTGCCATTATTTCGATCTGATCAATTTAATGGCCAAGGCTCGGCCCCAGCGGGTGTACGCCAGTGGCGGTCAGGCAGTTAACTTTCTCGACTTCGAGCGCAACGGGGTGAAATCGGATATCGATGACCATGCCTTTGTCGCCATTGACTACGCCAATGCCGTTCGGGCGAGCTTTACGCTTAATATGTTTTGCCCGGATTTTGCCGAGGAACTTGTCGTGGTGGGGGATGCTGGTCGCCTGAAAGCTGAGGAGTACCATGACATTCATCGTAGCGGGTCCGCGAGCGCCAGTCTGACGTTGCGTCTCGGCGAAAACGGTGTGTCGAAGACAACAGATCTGACCTATCCACGCGCGATCGAACAAAGTGGACATCATGGCTCAACCTACTTCGAGCACATCGCCCTAATGGATCGGCTAGAGGGCAAGGCTGTGGACAGTGCAACGCCGCTACAGGGTATGTGGGCCATGGTAGTGGCCAGCGCAGCCCAACAATCCCTGGCTACGGGTCAGCCCGTCGAGGTGGATACATTTATCGCCGACAACGATCTTGCTTCGTTATTGAATCAGTAGTCGTGGTGTCTAAACCGCGGCGCAACAAAGAAAGGAAAGAACACGCTTATGCAATCTATTGCCGTTGGTGATCAATCCATGCCCGCTGTGGGTTTGGGTTTATGGAAAATCGATCCCGCAAACGTCGCCCAAGCCGTCTATGACGCCATTGAATCGGGTTATCGTCATCTCGACAGCGCTGCCGACTACGGCAATGAAGCCCAGGTAGGCGAGGGTATCGCGAAAGCAATTGCCGACGGACTGTGCACCCGGGAAGAACTTTGGGTGACGTCGAAGCTGTGGAATACCTATCACCGACCAGAGCATGTCGCCGCAGCCTGTAAAAAGTCCCTAGACGACTTGGGGCTTGAGTATTTTGATCTATACCTTGTCCACTTTCCGATCGCGCTCAAGTACGTGGACTTCGCCGATCGTTACCCGCCTGAATGGCTTTATGACCTTAGTGCCGCGGAGCCCCGTATGGCCCGCGATGCGGTTCCGTTGAGTGATACCTGGGGGGCCATGGAGGGCTTGGTTGAGCAGGGCCTCGCCAGACAGATCGGCGTGTGCAACTACAATACCGGCCTACTGCATGATCTGATGAGCTATGCGCGCATCAAGCCCGCCATGCTGCAAATAGAGTCTCATCCTTATTTGACCCAAGAGGCCCTGATTCGTACAGCGCAAGACTACGGTATGGCAGTGACAGCCTTCTCACCCCTGGGCGCGTCGTCCTATCTCGAGCTAGACATGGCGACCCAGCAAGAATCTGTGCTGGGTGAACGCGTGATTGCGGACATTGCGCAGGAGTATGGTGTGAGTGTTGCTCAAGTGGTGTTGCGCTGGGGACTACAGCGCAATACCGCGGTCATTCCTAAGACCAGTAAGCCTGAGCGGTTAAAGGAAAACTTAGATCTGTCGAACTTCGCGCTTTCTGAAGCCCACATGACGGCGATTTCTGCATTGAATAAAAACCGGCGCTTTAACGATCCGGGTGTTTTTTGCGCCGATGCATTCAACACCTTTCACGCCATTTACGATTGATGTCAGCCATTACGCCAACCGATATGTCCGGTGAAACGGTGCCCGTTACCGGGGCATTTCCAATGCTTTATAACGCGTCGGGCACGATGGATCTGGAAGCCAGCGAGGCCTGGGTCAGCGCGCATGCCGAGGCGGTTCAAAGCACTCTTGCCCAGTGCGGGGCTGTGGTTTTTCGCGGCTTTGGGCTGGCCAGCGATGCGGACTTTGACCGGTTTATTCAGGCATTTAGCTGGCCTAACTTTACCTACGCCGAATCCCTGTCCAATGCCGTGCGGCGCAATCGCACGCCTCGGGTGTTTACGGCCAATGAAGCACCCCCCGATGTACAAATTTACCTGCACCACGAAATGGCGCAGACGCCGGTATATCCCTCGCGTCTGTTTTTCTTCTGCGAACAGCCTGCTAGCGGTGGTGGAGCCACACCCATCTGCCGCTCGGACTGGTTGCTGGAGCGTCTGCAAAAGGTCGTCCCGAACTTCATTGACGATTGCGCGAATAAAGGCGTGCGCTATTCGCAAACCATGCCGGCAGAGGATGATCTTGCCTCAGGCCAGGGGCGGAGCTGGCGCAGCACACTGAGCGCTGACGATAAGGCAGCTGCAGAAACGAAACTGGCGCAGCTAGGCTACACATGGCGCTGGCAGGCGGACGATGCGTTGAGTGTGACGACACCGATCCTGCCGGCAGTTCGCGAGCTAGCCGACGGTAGTCGTTCTTTTTTTAACCAGCTCATCGCGGCTTTTTTCGGCTGGCAGGACTCGCGTAATGACGGACGCCGGGCCATCACGCTGGGAGACGGCTCCGTCTTGGATGCCGTTGCCATGCAGTCGGCGGTTGCCCTTGCTGAGGAACTCACTGTGGATCTGCAGTGGCAGCTCGGTGACGTGGCATTGGTAGACAACTTACGGGTGATGCATGGCCGCCGACCCTTTCAGGGTGAAAGAAAGGTGCTGGCATCACTCGTAGCCTGATCGAATGACTTAAAAAGTGGATAAGAGACATCAACTTATGCAAACAAAAACAACAGCGCTGATCAGCGGCATCCTTATTGCGGTGACGCTTGCCGCTTTGCGGCCGGCAGTTGCCGAAGAGCTGCAAACACAGAACGGTGAGGCCGCTGCGACGGACGCCAGCCTGCAGCTTTACGTCTTTAACTGCGGAGATTTTCGTTTTCCCTCCGTGGAGAATTTCAGCGTTGGTGACAACGAAACCACCGTCCGTGATTTGGTCGTGCCTTGCTACATCATCGACCATCCAAGGGGAACGCTACTGTGGGACGGCGGGCTACCGTCCGCCACCGCCAACATTTCCGGCTGGCAGAGAGACCCGGAGACCGGTGTTCAGGTGCGCATGCAGCAAACGCTGCAATCGCAGTTGCTCGAGATGGATCTGGGCTTTGACCTAGCCAGTATTGATTTGGCGGCTTTTTCGCATATCCACTACGACCATGTAGGGGTTGCCAATGAGCTGACGAACGCGAAGTGGTTAGTGCAGCGAGGTGACTACGATGTTGTCGTGAAGGGTGGGACGGTGCCCGCCTATGACCCCGCCCTTTTGGCGGAAATCAAGGAGCGACCAACACAGGTGCTTGATGGGGACTACGATGTATTTGGCGATGGCAAAGTGCGGTTGATTTCGGCAACCGGACACACGCCGGGCCATCAGGTGCTCTATGTGGAGCTAGAGGACTTTGGACCGCTGATGCTGTCCGGGGACTTGTACCACTTTCGTCTCAGCCGGGATCAGCGCCGGGTGCCGATGTTTAATGTTGATAAGAATCAGACCCTGGCGGCCATGGACAAAGTCGAGGCATTGGTCGCTGAGACTGGAGCGACCTTTTGGATCGAGCACGATGCTGCTTTGTTTGAAACCTTGAAGCTTGCGCCAAACTTTTATCGGTAAGCGTTTAGCCAATCGTCAGGCGATTGGCTCTTCGCTCGATAACCCATCTGACCGGTGCGCTTAAAAGCCCAGCACCGTTGGCCGAGGCGAGCATGGCTATGATTTGGTTTTGCTCCGCTTCGTGGAGGTTTTGGAAGTAGCGCTGACTTCGCTGGGCAATCCAAACATGGTGCAAGTTAGCGCGATGCTCTTGGCTACGGCCGTTAAACGTGACTTCGGCAGGCCCGAGAGCTGGCTGATCCGCCTGGGTGTCGAGGGGATGACCGGAAGACGGATTTTCGCTGTCCATGGTTTGCTGAAACGCAAGACTGCTCAGGACGAACGTTTCGCCATATTGGTCGAGTAAGTGACGCAGAAAGGCCAGGGCCGTGTCGGGTATCTCGTCGTCTGCGGGATAAGCAACGGGGTAATCGTGGAATTCCGGAGACTGGACCTCCGGTGTGAGCATATGCTCTACCCAGCGAAACACACGGGGCGCGTGTTGTTGCATAAAGCTGAGCCCTGCAGGGTCGCGCCCTAAGTGCGCGTGCATGGCTCCCATTACCGCATAGTCCGCTGCGCTGGGCTGTCCTCCCAAAAAGTAGGGGTGGTGCTGCAGATGGTTCTCGAAAAGCTGCAAAACGGCGAGGTATTGCTGGTTTAAATCTGCTCGCAAGGACTCGCTGGTGGCCGGTAGTCCATAGCTCATCATCCTATCCGCAATCAGGCTGCCGTATTTGTGCAATTCTTCGTTACTGCCCTGGGGACGGAACGAGCGTCCAAAGTCTGCCTTGACGAAGCCTAGGTTCTCCTCAAACAACCAACGATGCCGCCACGCCAATCCTACGAGGCCCTCGCTGCCCATTAACTCCATCAAATGAACAAAGGTGCGTTGTCTAGGCGTTTCCGGAAGCGCGGGCAGTTCAGGAAAGCGTGCTTCCAGATGATCCAAAATCTCAATACTGTCCTGAATCACATGGCCATCAGGCGTCAGCAACTGTGGGATGCGATGGGAGCCTGAGGCAGGTCTGACGTGATTGCGGAAGCGGCTCTCGCTGGGCAGACGCTCAATAAAAGAAATACCTTTTTTACGCAGATGGCTGCGTGATTTCGCGGTGTAGTAAGAGGCGTAGGAACCGTAAAGGGTATAGGGGTCGGTCATGGTTTGCTGTCGCTTAGGCTTGTGATCGCACGCACAGTGCTCTGCGTTTTATAACCGCGATGTTAGCAGTAGCTGCCTTGTAACGGCACGGGGCATGGTCTAGCGTCGTCAGCACGCCGAGTACGCCTGGGACTAAACTTTACTGAGAGGGAAACATGATCGAAATAATGCTTTTGAGCCTGCTACTGCTATTAATCCAACTGATGCTGCCTGGCGTTATAGCGCTGGCAGGGGGGCATGTAACCACCGCCTATCTGGTCAGTGCCCGAGACGATGTGCCAGATACTACCGTCTCTGTTGAGCGCGCTTAGCGTGCGGTTGCTAATCTGCTTGAAACCTTACCCGCATTTTTGGTGCTGGGTGTTCTCAGCCTGATGCAAACAGCCGATGTGCTTATGTTCGCTCAAGCTTGGTTAGTGCTGCGGGTGGTTTATTTGGCCTGCTACCTTGCCGGTATTGCCTATGTTCGCTCGGTGGTTTGGATCGCCGCCCTGGGTTGTTTAATCGGTATGGCGTTACCGCTGTTTTAGCAGGGAGCGTGCCAGGAATATCCCGGTAACGAGCCAGGCGAACAAAGTTGCCAGGTGGACAACTTTGGCGTCGCGGCTGGGGTTTAGAAGTCGTTCGGCGATGGCACCATCCTTTGAAAATTTCGCGGCAGCGATTTGCTGATGAAAGCAAGGCCAAACCCCTGTTCGCGCGGTGGGTGATTTGATCGATCCGTCAGCGCTTATTGAAGCCTGTTGCTCGATTTTTGCAAGACAGCTGTCGTAGCTGTCTTGTGCTAAGCGCTTCTGCGTATTGAAGGTCGAGGCATCGGCGTAAAGAACCATGCCACTGGCCGCCGTGAGCATGAGGGCTAGACCGAGCAGGAGACGGTTAATGTGGGTGAACGACAACCGGGAGATCGGTATAGCCTCGGACAAAGTTCGAATGTACGCGCTTCTCCGGCCCAACCACCTCGATATAGCTGAAGCGATTCATAATCTCCTCCCACAGTACGCGCAGCTGCATCTCGGCTAGGCGATTGCCCATGCAGCGATGAATCCCAAACCCAAAGGAAACGTGATGACGGGGGTTGGCGCGGTCTATGATGAAGTCATCTGCCTGCTCAATTACCGTTTCGTCGCGATTACCGCTGATGTACCACATGGCTACCTTGTCGCCCTGGCGGATGGTCTTACCGCCTAGCTCGACGTCCTCAAGGGCGGTTCGGCGCATATGAGTAAGCGGTGTTTGCCAGCGAATGATTTCCGGCACCATGCTTGTGATCAACGATGGATCGGCGCGCAGTTTGTCGTATTCATCTGGATACTGATTAAGAGCCAGAACGCCGCCAGTAATAGAGTTGCGCGTCGTGTCATTACCGCCAACGATTAGCAAACCCAGATTGCCAAGATAGTCCATGGGGCGGTCAACCATGTCCGAAGTCGTTGGATCTCGCTGCATCAGTGTGATCAAGTCAAAACCGTCTTCAGGCTCTGCTTTACGCTGATGCCAAAGATCCTGAAAGTAACTGAGGCATTCCCGCATCATCGCCGTTCTGGCCTTGGCGCCCTCGACGTCTCCGCGGCGCACGCCGCTGGTGAAATTGTCGGAC
>JADHNQ010000107.1 GCA_016779425.1 Pseudomonadales bacterium
TGGGATGGCTACTTCGACATGGACGTGCTGCCCGAAGAATACAACCCAGAACGCGGTTTCAGCGGCACCGCAAACGCCATGAGCCTGCCCGCCGACTACCCCATTGAGCGATACAAGGTTGGTTTCGAATGGTCTGCACCCTGGCGCTACAAGCGCCTATGGGAATACCTCGACACCCCGGAGCCTCATAGCATGCAAGACTCCCTAGACCTGCAGCGGGACTATCATTCGGTGTTAGCCCGCCGCGTGCTCGCCCTGCTGCCGGACATTGCCGACAGCAATTCAAAATCCGGCGGGCCACTACTGGCGAATTGGGATCAGCGTCTGGACGCGGACAGCGCCGCAGCGGCGCTGTGGAGTGTTTGGTACTACCGCCATCTGAACCCCGCCCTTGGTGCCATCGTGACAGAAGGAGAATCATTACCCGCCGGTTCTCTGTCGACCCAAACCTCACTTGAGCTATTAGCCACCGATGAGGGCCAGGCGCGAGCCGTCACCAGCCTTCGCGACGCCTGGACCGCGACCGAGGGGCTACTTGGCAAGGATGCTAGTGCGTGGCAGTGGGGAGATCTGCATCAAATGGTTTTCGAGCATCCGCTACTGGATCGCGCCGATGAAAAATTGGCCGAGCGCATGAAGATCAAGGCTTATCCTCGGGGTGGCAGCGCTAACACCACCAACAATACCGGCTTCTACGACGACACCTTTAACGTGCGCAGCGGGGCTTCGTTTCGCATGGTGGTCGATGTCGGCAATTGGGACGATGCGCGCATGACCAATGCCCCGGGGCAATCAGGCGACCCGCGTTCGCCGTTCTATGACAACCTCCTGGAAAACTGGGCCACGGAAGGCCATGTGCCTATGCTGTTTTCACGCGACAAAGTTGAAGAAAGCGCAGTGCTCACCATTATGCTTGCACCCAGAAGATAGGGCGCTAAGACATAGCCCTAAGACATAGCGCTATGTCCTAGCCCTAGGCCTCTACTTCGACGGTAGCTGCTGGCAAATCTCTTTAAGCGCCGCCACGAAGGCCAAGGGCTGATCGAGAAAGACATGATGTTGCGCGTCGGCGATTTCCTGAAACGGAAAGTCCTGGGGCACCAGCTCCTGCATGTATTCAAGGCTTTGACGAGAATACAGTTCGCTATCAGCGCCGAAAATAACCCCTAGCGGCACGGTCAGAGACTGAAAGTCCTCTGGCTGCCGGTCGACTTCTGTGAGGGTGGTAAGCAGATCTTCATCGAACTTCCACGCCCAGCCACCGTCCATGGGCATTAATGAGTTACTCGCAATGTACTGCAGTATGTATTCGTTTTCGCAAGGTTGCGGCGGCTGCAGGCGGAAGCGCATGAGGGCGCTTTCTCGATCGGGATAAATCTTGCCCTGCATGCCACCCATGTTGGGACGGTCGGGAATGGGTTCATCGGGATGACGGATGCCGGAGTCCACGAGCACAAGGCCGCCGAATTTCTCCGGATGCAGATTGGCTGCCTTCACCGCCATGTAACCGCCGAAGCTGTGGGCTACGACGATGGCGTCGTCGCCCAAGCCCGCGTCGTCAATGACCGCCAAGATCTCCTCGGCATAGGTCTTGCTCGAATACTCATAGCGGTAATCCGAGTCTCCCATGCCCGTGAGGTCCATGGCGGCAATTTGGTACTGGTCCGTAAGTTGGGGGGCGATAAAGTCCCACCACCGCGAGTGGGCGTTCATGCCGTGTATCAAAAGCATGCCGGGCTTACCCGGCGCGGGATAAAAACGGTACGCCACATCGCATTCATCCACTTCAATCGTGCGACTCTCAGCGGGTGTATCAACGGCTTCCCAGAACCAGTCTGGAATGGTCGATGTATCTTCTTTATCCCAGCGTGCCATCAGCCCTCCTTCTGAATCTCGCCTATCCCGGTCTCTGCCGGTGAAAAAAGTCGGCGCTATAGCGCGCCGAATCGCTTGAGATGAAAGTCCGCGTTGCCAAACAGCGTGTCAATAATGGTCAGGCGCTTGAAGTAATGACCAATGTTCAGCTCTTCGGTCATGCCCATGCCGCCGTGCAGCTGCACAGCGTTTTGGCCCACGAACTTACCGGACTTACCTATTTGAACCTTAAATGCGCTGATGGCTTTTTGTGCCTCGGGGCCATAGCCCTCGTCCATTCGCATGGCCGCCATAAACATCAGTGATTTAGACTGTTCATGCTCCATAAACATATCGACCATGCGATGCTGGAGGACCTGAAACTTACCAATGGCTTGACCGAACTGTTCGCGCTGGCGGCAATACTCAACGGTTTCCTTGTAGAGTTTTTCCATACAGCCAACGGCTTCAGAACCAATGGCCAAAATACCTTCATCGATGGTTTGTTCCAGCACAGCATAGCCCTTGCCAACCTCCCCAATCACGCTGTCAGCATCGACTTTGACGCCTTCTAGGGTGATCTCTGAGGCGCGAAACGCATCCACTGTCGGGTAGTCGCGGCGAGAAACGCCGGCCGCCTTGGGGTCCACTACAAACAGCGTAATGCCGTCTTGGTCTCGTTGCTCGCCAGAGGTGCGGGCGCTTACCACGATAAGCTGGGCGGCTGGGCCGTTGAGCACCACGGCCTTGTAACCATTGAGCACATAGCCGTCGCCTTCTGCCGTGGCAGTGGTCGTAATGTCGGCCAAGTTGAACCGCGCTTGAGGTTCGGCATAGGCCAGGGCCGCCTGAGTGCTGCCATCGATGATGCCGGGCAGAAGCTTGGCCTTTTGAGCCTCGCTACCGCCATGCTTGATTGCACCACCCGCCAGCACGACCGTGGCCAAGTAGGGCTCAATCACCAGGCCGTGTCCGAACTGCTCCATCATTAGGGACGATTCGACCGCGCCGCCGCCAAAGCCACCATCGGCTTCAGAAAACGGCACGCCGAGCCAACCGAGCTCTGCAAAGGTGTTCCAGTTGCCGGCGTCGTATCCTAAGTCTGAGCCCGCGTGCTTCTGACGATCATCGAAGCTGTAATCGTTTTGCACGAATCGCTCGATGCTCTCGTGCAACATGGTTTGTTCTTCTGTGAAGGAAAAATCCATCCATCTACCCCTTTGCTAAACTGTAAGTTCTCGGTGGTTAAAGAGCCCTGCGCCAACCTGCTTGCCGCGTCTGGGATCGTCATCGCAACCGTGTTGTTCATCGTACCCGCTAACTATGCCGCGACGGTTCCTCGTCGGCTTGCAGGGTCTGACCCAGTCCCAGCCACTGCTTGGCCAGAATATCTCTTGGGTTCCATCCATAGTGTGATGATGCCAGCGCACTCAGTGCTTGGCTGGTTATCATCGCTGTCTTACCCGACGCATCCCCTCTCGGATGTATTGGCCCTTCGTTATGCTCACGCAGGGCGCTGGTGTCGGGCAGAGCATAATACCCGAAGCTGGCCAGCTGTAGAGCACCAATTTGCTGCCCAAGCTCCTGGGCTTTGAGGCTCAGCGCGGGGATGGGCAGCGGCGTGGAAAGTACCGACGACACCGGCGCTAGGGCCCGGTTTTCCAGTGCCCGAAGACTTTGCAGCGCCACCTCCGCTTCGTAGAGTTGAGTCAACAGCGTGTCGGTATCCTCATGAGTATTTGTCGTCAGTTCCGTGCGCAGGAGCCGCAGCTGCTCGGCCAAGCCAAGGGAATTTGCCTCGGGTAGCACAGACTCCGAGAGCAATTCCGGCTGGGCCAGGGCGGATAAGAGCGCATCGCCGCTCAGCGTTAGCAGCTCGCCAGGCTCTACGGGCACTTCATTGAGCGTCACATGAAACCAGCGCCCCTGCGCATTCGGCACTGGCCTCAGTTCGATCCCGTTTCGATCCGTAGGCAGCAAGCAGGCCCGCCACTGCTGAGCATCGTCAAGGGCAATGCAGAGTATGCGCGCTGGCCAAAGACGATCCTTGGGTAACTCTGTAGAGGCCAGCAGCCCATCGGCTAGTGCTCGCTTTTCGCCGTTCAGAAGTATCTTGTCATTCATTACCCGCAGCCGAGTCGGCTCTGGGGTTGCCGCGTTCACCGGCTCAAGCAAACCCAGGCACCAGTGCCCATCAAAGGCTGCTATCTCCGATAACAAGAGCCCGCGCTGCTGCTCACTGCCATGGGCCATCAAAAGGGGCGCAACTAATGACATCGCAAGCGTATTGACCGGCGGGGTTAGGGCTTGGTGACAGAACATCTGCCACTGATATAGCCGCTGCCGCGACCAACTCATGCCGCGGCCCGTTGTGCTGTCCGTCCGAGCTGGCCAATGGGCCACAGACCAACCCGCGGTGCCAAGGGCCTCATACCAGCCTGCGCTGGCCAACTGATATGCACCGGGGTGCCCAAGCCGCTCCGGTCCGGGCCAGTGATCGGCAATAAATGCCCGGGCTTCGTGCTGCCAATCTGATGCGTTCATGGTGTCGGCGACTCATTGGTGAGTGGCGTTATTTTCCTCTTCCCGTCATTAGGATGCTCGAACCAACCTTCCCCGTCTTTGGATGCTAGTTTTAGCCATAGATAATCCTAAGCTGGCAGGGCAACATAGAAACAACAACAAGCCAAGCTGCACGCAAAGAGGGGAGAGACTCTTGGACTACAGTACTATTTTGTATGACGTTGAAGACGGTATTTTAACCATCACGTTAAACCGACCTGAAGCACTCAACGCCTTTACCAATGACATGATGCTGGAAATGATCGACGCCTGTGATCGCGCCGATGCCGATGACAACGTCAAAGCCATTATCGTTACCGGCGCCGGCCGCGGATTTTGCGCCGGTGCTGATCTGTCGCGCGGCGCGTCTACCTTTGATTCTGGTGCGCGTGAAGATAAGCACGACGGCATCAACCGCGACGGCGGAGGCCGCCTGACTCTGCGAATTTACGAACTCAACAAACCCATCATTGCCGCGGTCAACGGTGCGGCTGTAGGCGTTGGGGTCACCATGACCTTGGCTATGGATATTCGTCTCGCCTCTACCGCTGCCAAATTCGGATTCGTCTTTGCCCGGCGAGGCATCGTTCCTGAAGCCTGCTCCAGCTACTTTCTGCCTCGGGCCGTGGGTATTAGCAAGGCGTTAGAGTGGTGCTATTCGGGCCGCGTCTTTCCGGCACAAGAGGCCATGGACGGTGGCCTGCTGCGGAGTCTGCATGAGCCTGAAGACCTGCTGCCGGCGGCAAGGGCCATCGCTGAGGATATTCGCGACAATGCCGCGCCGGTATCCGTCGCTCTCACCCGCCACATGATGTGGAAAATGCTCGGCGCCGATCACCCCATGGAAGCCCACAGGGTCGACTCCCGTGGCATTCATTACCGAGGCAAGTCTGACGACTCCAAGGAAGGCGTGATGGCGTTTCTCGAAAAGCGCGACGCACAGTTCCCCAACAAAGTTTCCACAGACCTACCGCAGTACTACCCGTGGTGGGAAGAGCCCCAGTTCAAATAACAATACTCGCAATTGGAGAAAACCATGTCCGACCCGGTCATTGCACAAAAAAGCCCATACCCTGTCGAAGTAGTGGAAGGCAAAAAGTACTTCTGGTGCTCATGCGGCAAGAGCGGTCGCCAGCCATTTTGCGACGGCTCCCATGAGGGCACGGACTTTTTACCCCAGACCTATACCGCCCCGGCAAGTAAAACCCTGTATTTTTGCGGGTGCAAACACACCAAGGGCGCGCCCTTGTGCGACGGTGCGCATAACGCGCTGTAGCGCGACCAGCAACCGCTCAATCGACTGAAGAGAAGCCCAGGTAGCAAGACAATGTTCGGTAAGCTATTTAAAAAAAGTGACGCTTTCGATCCAGCAACTCTGGCAAACCTTCCGGAGCTGGAGCGATCCGAGCAGCTGTCGGTGCTTGATCGGTACCTGGGCTATTGCAAGGCCCACGAGCAGTCCGAAGTCGACGAATCCCCCATACACCGGGTACTCAGCGAGCTGCCGGAGCGTGATGTTGAAGTCGAAGGGGTGAGTCTCGAAATCGCCAAACGCGCAGTGTCAGCGGTTCAAGATGTTGAAGCACTAGCGGCGCTTCTGGAGCGACCCCACCTGGGCGAACTTGCCGCCAAGCGCCTTTGTAAACTCCTGCCCCTGGACTCGCATCACACCGCCAACCAACACGAGCGTTTATTTCAGGCTCGGCTGCAAACGGCTAATGGATCAGATATCGAGACACTGAGTCGACGAGTGACCACTGCCGAGCAGGCTGCTTGGCTGGTCATCCGTGCACCCGTCGAGACCAAGCCAAAACTGCTGGATATTCCGCTGCTAAAGGACGAGACCGGACTGATAGCGCTGGAGAAAATTTCCCGAGGCAAGGATAAAGGATGCAATCGTCTAGCCCGAGAAGGTTTGGACAAGATACGTGGCGGCCGACGCCAGCTAGCAGAGCACCTTGAAGCCCTCAAGGACGTACACAGCAGCACCGAGCGAGAGCTCAAGCTGGTTCCCAAGGATCTCGACAGTCTTATCGTTCAGCGCAAAAAACTGAACCAACTGCACCTTCGCCATGAGCAGCTGGTGCGAAAAATACGTGAGGCCCGAGACGTTCTGAGCACTGCTGGCGCCGCCGGGCATAGCGACGAAACGTTACTCAACCCGTTCGCTGAACTCGACCTCAGCGTGCCCAGCACCCAGGACAATCCTTATCCTGGGCTTATCGATGCCATGCAGGGTTT
Source organism: Pseudomonadales bacterium (assembly GCA_016779425.1). Taxonomy (GTDB): domain Bacteria; phylum Pseudomonadota; class Gammaproteobacteria; order Pseudomonadales; family Azotimanducaceae; genus UBA4421. The sequence continues at coordinate 6,658 of JADHNQ010000107.1, forward strand.
GCTCGCGCATTTGACAGATGTGCAAGCACTGGACACGGAAGATCTGAACCAACAGATGCAGCGACTTGGGACCCATCGCCAAGCATGGGTTGATGCCGACTCAGGTTTTCCCCCGACGCCCGGCCAGCACGAGCAGTTCGAGACGCTCTTCAAACGCTGCGACGCCCTGCTCAAAGCCTGGCGGCAACTGGCAGCCATTGATTGGCAGGCTCTGGATCAACGCGAGAATCAGGCCGAACAGCATCCTGAACAAGGATCGTCCGCTGCAAATCTTGCCGCCTGGCTGAAGCGCGCGCGGCAGGCGGAAAAATCTGTGGCTTGGCCTGCGGATCATCCTGTGCCCGAGGTACTGGAAAAATTACGTCAAGATATTGCGCGGTGCGTGGACCATGAGCGCAGCTTGGCAAAGAAACAAGCGGCGCTCACTCAGGAACTCCAGGACATTAGCGCCACACTGCAAGGCCTGGTTGATAACGGTGAATTCAAAAAAGCACTGAGCATCCTGGGCCGCTGCCGAAAGCTGCAAAAGCAGGGTGCCAAGGGCAATGAAAAATTGCTCAACCGCATCAGCACTCA
>JADHNQ010000108.1 GCA_016779425.1 Pseudomonadales bacterium
CAGATCCTGCTGAAAGCCATCACCGAAGTCTGTTGCCACGGCAAGCGCCCATGTATGACTTAGATCTATATCAAGAGCGGCAAGTTTGACTGCGTCCTTCTCTGTACAAACGATGGGTGAACCATCGGCAAAACTCAGCTCGTCACCCGTAAAGCCATGATGATCGGGATAGATATGCGGCTCCACCGTAATGCCTAACTCCGTCAAACTGCGCAAGAACCGCTCCGGATTGCCGATCCCGCAAAGGGCGCGAACCCAAGGATATTGCTCATGAAATGCCGCTACCGGAATTATTCGGTCATCGCTCAGGCGTCGGAACTCGACAGGACGATTTACCGAAACGTATTCCTTGGTCACCAAGCCCGCCGTACCGCCATTGCAAATAACGAAGTCCACCTCATTTAATCGGTCTACTGGCTCGCGCAACGGTCCTGCCGGTAGTAACAGTCCGTTACCAACACCGCGGGAGGCATCAACCACAGCGATCTCAATATCACGCTCCATCGCGTAGTGCTGCAGTCCATCATCGGCCACGACGATGTCGCAACCAGCGTCACGTAACAAATCCACACCCCGCAGGCGCTTGGCAGCAATAGCGACTGGACATTGCAGCTTCTGCCGCAACATGACTCCCTCGTCCGAATACAGGGCCGCCGAGCCCCCCATTGGAATCAACGCGCCTTGCCGGCTTAAACCGCCCTTATAGCCTCGCGATACGACGCCGGGACTGAAGCCTTGATCGCGCAAAAATTCTACTAGGCCCGCGACGACAGGTGTTTTGCCCGTGCCTCCAACCGTTATGTTACCAACCACCAAAATCGGTAGCCGACGCGTAACCAAATCGCTTGCAGATTTGTTTGCTCGTTTTTGTGCCTGAGCCCGCCGGCGACTAATCCATTCATAAAGCCACGCGAGCGGCAGCAGTGTTTTTACCCAAACCGCCTCGCTGTACCAAGCCCGAGTAAGGGCGTTGGCCGATTGGCCCAATAAGTTTCCAGGGCGCACATGGGTGGGAAAACCGGAACGCGGGACGACGGTATCAGCAGACAAAGGCTCCTCGCCCTGCTCCGGCTCATCCTGGAACTGAGCATTGTATAGATCCGCATACAGACCCTGACTCTCTAAAAGTTCGCCATGGGTGCCCTGCTCAACTATTCGCCCTTCATCCATCACCACAATCATGTCAGCGGACTCAACCGTTGAAAGTCGGTGGGCGATGACCAAGGTCGTACGACCTATCATTACCTCTTGAAGCGCAGCTTGGATGTACTTCTCTGACTCGTTGTCGAGTGCAGAAGTCGCTTCGTCCATGATCAGAACTGGAGCATCTTTTAGCAAAGCCCTTGCTATGGCGATACGCTGACGCTGTCCGCCAGAAAGCAGCACACCGTCGTCTCCTACCAGTGTGTCTAAGCCGTCGGGAAGCTTCTGAACGAATTCATCCGCGTAAGCACGGCTCAGCGACTTCTGAATCTCCTCGTCACAGACGCCGGCCATATCCCCATAGGCGATATTTTTCCGCAGAGAATCGTTAAACAATGTTACCTGCTGACTGACAAAGGAAATATGTTTGCGCAGATTCGACAGTTCATAGCTCTGTATATTGGTGCCGTCGAGCGTGATTCGCCCTTGCGCGGTGTCGTAAAAACGGGGCAATAAGCTCGCCAGCGTTGACTTGCCGCTACCGGAGCGGCCTACCAAGGCGACGGTCTGACCGGGCGCGATATCCAGCTGAATACTCTTCAGTACGTCCGGGCCGTCTGGGGTGTAGCGAAAGCTTACGTCTTGAATCGACACCTGGCCCATGGCTCGGTCAAGTTCGAAATCACCTTCGTTGCTTTCAATACCAGAGTCTAGCTGCCTAAAAATATCCTCCGCTGCGGCAAATCCGCGCTGCAGCTTCGCGTTAATCTCTGACAATTTTCTGATGGGGCGGCCTAGCATCCCGGCGAGCACCAGGAACTCTACCGCCTTGCCGCTGGAAAGCTGTACACCAAATTCGGGACTGTAGAGCACGACAATCAGACCGCATAGACCAAGCGCAATAATCGTCTCGTTGGTTTGCGAGCTTAAAACCTTGGTAATTACCATTTTCATATTTTGCTGGCGATTCACTTTGCTCGCCCGCAAGAACCGGTCCTCTTCCTGTTGCTGGCCGCCGAAGATCTTGACCTCGCGATAGCCGTTGGCAACCTCTGATACCACATGAGTGACGTCACCCATGGAATGTTGAATGCGACGGCTAATGCGACGAAATCGGTTACTGGCGAAGACGACGATCAGACCCAACACCGGTGCCATGGCGATGAACAGCAGGGTCAACCGCCAATCGATCAAGAATAAGAAGACCAAGTAAGCAATGACCTTTAAGCCGTCTTGAATCAGTGCACGCAGGGCATCGGTGCCGGTATCCCGCAGCTGAGTTACGGTAAAGGTAATCTGAGAAACAATATGGCCTTGGTTCGCGTTATCAAAATAGCTACTAGGCGACTTCAGGATATGACCGAACAGCTGTTCGCGCAGGTCGTATACCACGCCAAAAGAGATTCGCGACATGGCAGCTTCGCCGACGATGGCTCCTACCGCTCTTGCCACAGTTACGAGCGCCATCATTAACGGTATGGTCGCCGCGGCCCGCACCTTCGCGTTATCCCAGTCATCAATAAGATTGCCGAACAGGGTGACGAAGTAGCCCTCTGCTGCGGCGGCAGTTACAAAGCCTGCAAAGGCAAAAATCAGCAGGACCCAATAACGTCCGACATAGGTCAGCAGGCGCCGGTATATGGTCCAGTCAGATTTTCCTGCCACGCTGTCGGTGGCATTCGATGCGCTATCGTCCATCGACTACTGAGGACCCATTGTTTGCGTCACCGGTACAGTCGCCAGGCTAACCCGCACCAATCCCAGAGTGGCGCAGACATCCAATGCACGCACCACAGATTGATGAGTGGCACTGGCATCGGCACGTATCTCAACGGGTTGCTCCGACAAAGCCTGTGCGTCAAGGCTACCAACGACAGACCTCAACGCATTCAACAGTTGGTCACGCTCGCTTCCGACCGGCTCGCCAGCAACAAAGTACGTGCCGGACGTATCGAGTGCTATCTCGATGGTATTGCTCACGCTTGCGGTCGCCGCCTCGGACTCTGGCAGAGTGACCGAAACTACCTGCTTTTGCACAAAGTTTGACGACACCATGAAGAAGATCAGCAGCAAGAACACCACGTCGATTAAGGGCGTTATTTCTATACCTGCCTCACGCCTGGCAGCACTCAATCGAGCCATCTAATCCGCCTGCCTTAGCTGTTCTAGAAAGCGATTACTCACGGCCTCCATTTCGATCAGCAGCGCATCCACATGACGCAGTAGGGCGCGGTGGCAGATCAATGCTGGAATGGCCACCGACAGTCCCGTAGCGGTCGTAATAAGGGCCGTGGAGATACCACCCGCCAGCAACTGTGCATCGGTCTGTCCCGCCGCAAACAGCTGGTCAAATACATCTATCAATCCAACGACGGTACCAAGAATGCCTAGCAATGGGCAGATTGAAGCCACGACGCCAAGCCCGGTTAGGTGACGCTCTAAATTATGTGCTGTGACGTCTAGCGCGCCTTGCATGGCTTTTGCAAACTCATCTCGGGGCGCGGCTCGGTTCGCGAGACCCACCGCGAGCAAATAGCCAAGCTCCGAGGTGTTGCCAAGTTCCGTCAGTGCCGAGGCGTTGGACGGCCAGCCGTTCGTGTCGCCCATGCGCGCGAGCAGGGGTTCTGGCAGTACCTGGGCACGCCTAAGCGACCACCATCTCTCCAGACAAATGGACAGCGCAATGACACTACAAAATGCAATCGGCAACATGAGGATACCCCCGGCCTGAAACAGGTCTAGCATAGGCCGCGGTCCGAAACGCGGGTTCTCCGGCGCTGTCGAACTTGCCTCACCAAGAACAACCCCTTGCAGAGATCGGCCAACAGCTGTGTATCAAGCCGTCGGCCTCGCGAATCCAGTACTGATCATGCAAATTCACCGTCGGGTCGCAGTGCGGTACGGCAAATTCCAGTACCTGACCTAGCCTAACCCGCGAGGCCTCGTTTTCGCCCGGCGCCGTATCGGCGCTGGGCAGAATCAACACACCATGCTCGTCGCCAGCAAAACGAAATTCAACGTCGGGCAGCGCATCGCAGACTGGATTCACACTATCGGAGGCAAAGGCCTTATAGCCGCCGTCTACGGTAATGGTGCTCGGCTGTGGCTGGCTAATCGCGGTGCAGGCGACGGTGAGCGCGAGATCAAAACCTTGGAAGCGATCAGAGTCTACGCCCCCGACTTGACGGTACTCTTCATCCATAAAGATATAGCTACCCACTTGAATATCCGTGAGATACTCAAGGGTGACATCGATATCAAATGTACCGGTGCCTCCGCCGGTAACAATCTCCGGTCGCATGCCGCGCTGTTCCAGCAACTCAAATTTATCCGCTAAGCGCTCCCAGGCGCGCATGGATTTATCGCGCCGTTTCTCAAAATCGTGCACATGCATCACATGGCCGGCATAGTGCTGAACACCGGCAAAGTTGAATCGTGAGTCGCTCTGAATATCGTCGAGCAGCCGCAGCAGCAAATCATTGTCGCGTAACCCTGTTCTGCCGGTAGAGGCATCCAGATCCAGCAGTAAACCAATGCGTTTGTCGTCGTCGATTTCGGCCTGCATGGCCAACATACCCTCGATAGAGTCTACGACGAGTAATAACTCGAGCTGCGCAGTCGCTATCGCATTCACCACCTGTGCCTTGTCTCGGGTCGAAATAGGCGAAGTCACTAAAATGGAGCCGATACCCGCGTTGGCCATAACGGCAGCTTCACTCACCTTCGCGGTGCATATTCCAACCGCTCCTGCGGTTATCTGCTGCTTGGCAATCTCCGGGCATTTGTGGGTTTTCGAGTGGGGGCGAAAGCCTTTGCTGTGGCGACCCAAATGCTTGGCCATGGCCTGGATATTGCCATCCATGATGGGTCTATCTAGCACCAAGGCTGGAGTGGGTAACTGGTCAACCGAAATCGGCTGGCTAAGCATGACCGGTTCAACGGGACGGGAGGTCACCGCTTTTAACGCCATTTCTACTGCTGCAGACAACGCCCACCCCCACTAAATGTGCTTCGCTTGAAGCCCCATCATAGCGGGGATAGATGCGGAATAGCAGCAACTAAGAGGCGTGAAATGTTTCAGGCCGAACGTTTCGCCTCGTGGCTTGCCTGTCTGAGTTGATCCTGTTCATGCTGCAGCCGAAGCGCAGCAACCAAGTGGCGACATATTTCCACGCCTGGGTCTGAGCTCACGCTCTGTTTTGCGCGAGATTCATTAGTACTTCGCTGCCCCCCCCTGTACGTTTCAGAATCACACGGGTCATTGGATTCAGCAGACACCCACAACGTTCGCTGCGCCGAGGTCTGGGTATTTGAATGTTTATTTGCTGCGCTCGCTGATCGGTGTCGGGGCCCTCGAGCGCGTTTGCGCAAACTCCTGGTCAATCGATCCACCGCCTGCCAATGCGCTTGGGCATCACGCAGCAGGGCATGCTCAAGACTCACGGTACTTGGCTGCGGAGCAGATTCAACTTGGGGTGCTTTCGCCCCAGATGAATCCCCAGCAGCGCGGACGTCGAGCGCTAACTGCAGGGGTGGCCTTGATGATTGCCCTAAAAAGTCGGACTGATTTCGCTCTTCCATACTGTATAAATACCAACTACTGTATATTTATACAACCTATTCAGGCGATTTTTTTTCGCTCCGAATAACTAGGCGATCGTCCTGCCAATCTCCGCAAAGCACGCTACCGGCGGCGAAGCCATCCCCCAGCATAGCCTCCGCCAATGGATTTTCGATAAGCCGAACCATGGCGCGCTTGAGGGGCCGAGCACCATAAACAGGGTCATAACCCGCCTCGCAGATGGCATCCATGGCGCCACTCGTCAAATTCAAACTCAACCCTTGCTCCGCTAGACGACGGTTCAGCAGCGCCAACTGGAGCGCAGCGATACGTCTGATGGCAGAGGTATCCAAGGGTCTAAATACGACCACATCATCAATCCGATTGACGAACTCCGGACGAAAGTGCTGAGCGACAATGCCCATTACCATGGCGTTTAGCCGTTCATTGGCATCCCCACTATTTGAATCAGCGTTCGATTGCCTACCCCCGGCTTCGACGGCGTCTCGCGCGAAAGCCTGAATCGCTTCGGAGCCCAAATTCGATGTCATCACCAAAACACAGTTACTGAAATCTACCGTGCGCCCGTGGCCATCGGTCAACCGCCCGTCGTCTAACACCTGCAGCAAGATGTTGAAGACGTCATTGTGGGCCTTCTCCACCTCGTCGAGCAAAATCAGCGAATACGGTTTTCGCCTCACTGCCTCGGTTAAATAGCCACCCTCCTCGTACCCTACGTAACCGGGAGGAGCACCAATCAGCCGAGCTACCGAATGCTTTTCCATAAACTCCGACATATCGACCCGAACCATGGCCTCTGGGCTGTCGAAGAGCACCTCGGCTAAAGCCTTGCAAAGCTCAGTCTTACCAACGCCAGTTGGCCCTAGAAACATAAAGGATCCATTTGGCTTACTCGGATCCGACAGACCTGCTCGGGCGCGTCGCACAGCCTGACTAACGGCTGTAATCGGCTCAGCCTGGCCTATCACGCGCTCGCCAAGGGCCTGCTCTAAGTGAAGGAGCCGCTCTTTTTCTTGGGAAAGTAAGCGCGCAACGGGTATTCCCGTCCATTTGCCGACGACCTCGGCGATCTCCTCGGCGGTCACCTTGTTACGCAGCAACTTCGGCTGGGCCTGCTCGCCCGCATCCTCTGTATCTTGAGCAATGGTTTGTTGCTCTAAGCGTCGCTCGAGTTCCGGAATCATCCCGTATTGCAGTTCCGACATACGCGTTAGATCACTTTCTCGCCGGGCGGCCTCAAACTGCAAACGCGCGGCTTCAAGCTCTTCCTTGATGTCTTGTGATCCCTTGAGTGCGCTTTTCTCCGATTCCCACACTTTTTCCAGCTCAGCATAGTCCGCCTCAATCGATGCGACCTCTTCACGCAGCTCCCGCAAACGATTT
>JADHNQ010000109.1 GCA_016779425.1 Pseudomonadales bacterium
GCTGTAAAGGCTCCCGAGGTCCAGATTTTTTGTCCGTTGAGCAAATAGTGGTCGCCCTTGTCTTCGGCTCGGGTATTTAGCGCCGCCAGATCTGATCCTGCATTGGGCTCTGAGTAACCCTGACACCACTGAAGTTCGCCGCGAATAATCTTCGGCATGTGGCGTTCTTTCTGAGCCTGGGTGCCGTACTCCAGTAGCGTTGGCCCGATCATTGTCATACCCATGCCGGTAAGAGGTGTTCTGGCATTGGCCTTGCCCATTTCTTCATATAGAACCTTGGCGAGTTCCGCAGAGAGTCCGCCGCCACCAAACTCGGTGGGCCAGGTTGGCGCGGTAAATCCTTTCTCGGCGCAGCGCTCTAGCCAAATGGCCACATCTTTTTCGAGCTCAATCTTGGTGCTGCCATTGGCCAACTGGCCAGGTCCCTTGGCGCCATCTGGGCAGTTGTCGGCTATCCAGGCACTCACGTCATTTCTAAAGTCGGCTACTTCGCTCATCGGACTCCCCAAAAGATTGCTAAAAAGGGTGCGGCGGTCAGTGCATCACCCAGCTTACCCACCGAAGGTTACTCGGTATAGACTGTCGAACTCAACACGCTGCTCTTTGACGATAACTGGGGAGGTTAATGTGGCGACGCTGCCGGTTTACGAGCTTGCCAATATGGATGGCGTTCGCGTTTCCAGTCCGCAAGACGAGGGTGCGCTGATTTGCTTTATTAAGGAGGACTGTCCTACCTGTAAGGAAGTGATGCCGGTATTGGACGCTTTTTTTGCGCAGTACGGTGAGCACATGCCTGTACAAGTGATCGGTCAGACCCAGGAGGGCAATAGCGCCCTTGCAACTGCTTTTTCGCCCGCCTTCTCGATCCTTGACGACAGTGCTCTGCAGGTATCCTTTGCGGCTGACATTGAGACTGTTCCAACATTGCTGCACACCGATGCCAACGGCAATGAGTTAACGCGCTTGGTTGGGTTCGTAAAAGATGAGTGGCAGACCATGGCGTCTGAGCTCGACGCGCTGACGGGACAACAGTCGATATCGCTAAATTGGTCGGGCCTGCCGGACTGGCGTCCCGGATGCGGTTCGTTGTCGGTAGATCCTGCAAATGAACCACGACTACGGGCGATGGCAGAGGGTAGCCCGATTCGTGCTCGACGGATCGACGTCGGCAGTCAGGACGACGAGTTCGAATTTATGTTCGATCAAGGGTTTTCCGATGGTCTGCCCCTTGTGCCACCAACGCCTGAGCGGGTAATGGCGATGTTGGCGGGCACCTCAAGAGACGCCCAGGAGGTTTTGGGCGAAATGGCGCCGAATATGGGTGTGGTGACCGTGGAAAAGGTCGCGATCAACTCGGTAATGGCGGGCTGCAAACCGGAGTATCTGCCGGTGGTGCTGGCTGCTACCGAAGCGATACTGACGGACGATTACAACATACACGGAGTGATGGCGACGACCATGGGCGCAAGTCCAGTGATCGTCGTCAATGGCCCCATTCGACACCGCATCGGAATGAACATGGGTCTGGGTTCCCTCGGGCAGGGTAATCGAGCAAATTTAACCATCGGCCGAGCGCTGAGATTGGTTGTGCGCAATGTTGGCGGCGCAAAGCCTGGAGAGACTGAGCGCTCGACATTGGGCAACCCCATGAAGCTGACCATGTGCTTTGCCGAGTGGGAGGAGCGCAATCCGTGGTCACCCCTGCATGTGGAGCGCGGATTTTCCAAGGACGAGTCCGTCGTTACGGTTTTTACCATGAGCAGTGGCCCCACCTTGATTGTCGACCAGGATTCGCGCAGCGCCTCACAACTGGCGGGCACGCTGGGTCAAGGCTTACAGGCGGTCATGAGCCCCAAGGCCTATGGCGCCACCGACTGTTTGCTGGTCGTCGTGCCTGAACATGTGGATACGCTCATGCGAGATAACTATTCCAAGGCGGATCTTCGCCAGCGCATTCAGGAGGTAAGCGCCCAGCCCCTGCGTGAGTTAGTGGCGGATGCAAAATCAGGCACGGGTATCAAGCCCGAGATGGCTGCCCAGATGGACGAGGCAACCCTGAACAAATTGGTGAGCAAGTTTAGAAGTGATGACGACATTCATATCGTCGTTGCGGGTAGCGAGGCAGGAAAATTTTCCGGCGCGTTTCATGGCTGGGTAACCGGCAGCGTGGGGTCGATCCCGGTGTCGCGCAAAATAGAACATTGAGGTACAACACAGGTGCCAAAATTAGGACGAGCCTTGCCTCGGTTCGAACATAAAGGTCTTAGGTCTTGGCATACTGCCAGGCTGAAAAAAAGGAGTTGATATGACAACAATCTTAGATCCCACCGACGAGCGAGTGCCGGTAACGCGGCAGCTTTCCCCGCGCTCTGCTTCTGTATCGGGGCGGGTTGCGCTGCTCGATATATCTAAGCCCAGAGGCAACGTATTGCTGGATCAATTGGAGCAGGTACTGGCGGCCCAGTTACCCGGAGTGACGTTGACTCGGTATAAAAAGCCGACATTCTCGAAGCCTGCCCCTGCGGCATTGCGCGAGGAAATTCAGCGCGATAATGACTTTGTCATCGAGGCGCTGGCTGACTGAGGTTCCTGTACTACGTGCAGTTTGCATGACACGGTATGGTTTGAAATTCAGGGGACGCCGGCGGTTTCCATCGCTTCGTCGGAGTTCGTCACTGCAGCCACGGCGCAGGCGGACGCGCTGGGCATGCCCGACGCTCAACGCGTATTTGTCGCACACCCTATTCAGGACGCAACAGATGACGAAATGCGCGAGAAGGCCAACGACATCGTCAGCGAGATCATGAGTGCGCTGACCGTCTGATAAACGAGCGCCCCGATGTGTCAGCATTGGGGCTGCTCCGGGACAGTCGGCCTCTTACTTTCCTGACCTCCACACTTCTGCTTGGAATAAACCTTGTTACAAAGCACGCCCCGAGACTCGGGGCCAATTTATTACGGCTATTACCTGGTCGGGGCTGCCTTCATCGCCCAATTTATCTCAACAGGCATGTACAGCTATGTCCTTGGCTCGTTTATGGCGCCGATGACGGCGGAACTCGGTTGGAGCCGCGCTGATTTCACGTTCACGCGAACCGTTGGTCAAATGGTGATGGCCTTAGTGGGAATCTATATTGGTACTAGGGTGGATGCCTATGGTGGGCGGCCTATCATGCTGTTCGGCAGTCTATTGCTGGGCCTCACCCTTGCGCTTACCAGTCAAGTTGATTCCCTTTGGGCATGGCTGCTGCTGAACGGAGTGCTGGTGACCATTGGCTGCGCCATGCTGGGGAACTTGGTGGTGAACGTAACGCTATCTAAGTGGTTTGTGGAGAGGCGGGGAATCGTGATTTCAGTCGCTGCCATGGGGGTCTCCTTTGGCGGCGTGGTGCTGACGCCGCTTGCGACCTGGATGATCGATGTTGTTGGTTGGCGCGAGGCTTGGTTTTGGTTGGGTATTGGTGCGACGGTGTTCACCTTGCCCTTGGCTCTGATCATGCGGCGAGCGCCTGAAGATCACGGACTGTATCCGGACGGTTATTCCGCCGCACAAATAGAACAAGGTATGGGTGAGCGAGCGCGTTTAGAGCTGGCGGCATCCTTTACCCGGGCCCAGGCAGTTCGCACCTTCTCTTTTTATGCACTTGTCATCGCCTTTGGTTTTTTCTCGATCAACATTTTTGTTCTGCTTATTCATACGGTGCCGTTCTTGAGTGATTCAGGTTTAAGTCGCAACGAAGCGGCCTTTGCCATGCTGGTTGCATCGGTGCCAGCCATGGTGAGTAAACCAGTCTGGGGGTATTGGATCGACCGCACACCTGCGAAACCATTGGCTGCAATCTCTGCGGCCGTGACGGGTATTGCTTTGTTTCTCATCGTCTACGCCACCGCATCCCTTGGGATGTTTTGGGTATACGCGGCCTATGCAGTCCTGGGGCTCGGCTGGGGCGGCATGATCCCCCTGCAGGAAGTCATTTGGGCATCGTTTTTCGGTCGCAAGTTTCTGGGTTCCATACGAGGCGCAGCCATGCCCTTTGCCCTGGCGCTAAGCGCCTTAGCACCATGGTTAGTGGCGATCTACCGGGATACCATGGGCACATACGATGGCGCGCTATTGACCGTTGCGACCTTAAACGTTGTTTCCGGAGTGCTAATATTTCTAGCTCCCGCACCGACTAAAATAGAAGGGGCTGGGACTTGAGTTGACCCATGACGGCGCTTGGTCAGCGGGTGGATTTTGGCTATATGAGTTGGGGATTGGGAGAAAATCGATGAGTAACACACTTCAAATTACCAGTCAGGGCGCTCTGGGTGCCTTGGTCAAGAATATTGATCTTGCCCGGGTGACGGACGATCAGCTGCAGCAGCTTCGGCAGGCATTTGCGGAACATGAGGTCTTGTTCTTCGAGAATCAGGGCATGGCGCCCGAGACGCACCTCGCGTTCGCGCAGCGTTGGGGTCATATCAATATTAATCGTTTCTTCACCCATGTAGAGGGCTACCCAGCCATTGCTCAAGTCGTTAAAGAGCCAGAACAGCAGGGCAATATTGGGGGTTATTGGCATACCGATCATTCCTATGATCAATCGCCGGCATTGGGTTCGATGTTACTGGCCAGACAGGTGCCGCCTACGGGTGGTGACACTCTGTTCGCATCCTGTACTCGCGCTTACGCGAGCCTTTCCAAGGGTATGCAAGAGATGTTGCTATCGCTGCGGGCCGTGCACTCATCGCGTCACGTCTTTGGTGAGCAAGCACCCTATATGAGTCAGATGGAGGGTCGGCTGGGCAATTCGGACGCGGCTAATCAGGATGCGGTACATCCTGTAGTGATTCGCCACCCGCTGTCGGGTCGACCTTCGCTTTACGTGAACCCTGGATTTACCCTGCGGTTCGAGGGCTGGACTGATAAAGAATCTGCACCGTTGCTGGATTTTCTATACCAGCATATTGGTCGCGCCGAGCATACGATTCGTTTTCAGTGGCGCGAAGGAGCGTTGGCCTTTTGGGATAACAGGGCAACCTGGCATTGGGCCGTGAACGACTATCACGGAAGTCGCCGCGAGATGCACCGAGTGACCATTGAAGGCGAGGAGTTATCTGCCGCCTAGTCCAAATCGGGTTGAGGCATGACGCCAAAGCACTCGCGCAGCTCACTAACAAAGGCGTTGGGCTGTTCAAAGGCGGCGAAGTGGCCGCCTTCTTCTTTGTCTTTCCAAAAGACGATATTTGTGAATACACGGCTGGCAAATCGCTCGCTGGTACGAAAGATATCCTTTGTAGAGATTGTCGCGCCCATGGGTATCGACACCGGCTGTTCGCGCCCCTCGCCACCGCCAAAGCTTTCCCAGTAGAGTCGCGCTGACGACGCACCTGAGCCGGTGAGCCAATAAACCATGATGTTGTCGAGAAGTTCATCTCGACTCACGATGTTTTCCGGGTGGCCGTCGCAGTCCATCCATTGATAGAACTTTTCGACAATCCAAGCGGCCTGACCACTGGGCGAGTCAACCAGGCCATATCCAAGAGTCTGGGGCCGGGTTGCCTGCTGTTTGGAGTAGCCCGAATCCCAGTCCTGATAGTACTTCCAGCCTGCCATGATTGAGAGTTCGTTGGCTGTCAGGTTCTCGGCATTAGGATCCGGCGCAACAATGCCCATATTGATATGTATGCCAAGACAGTGTTTAGGATCCTGGCGCGCAATGTAAGATGTAATCACCGAACCCCAGTCACCGCCCTGCGCAAAATACTGGCTGTATCCTAGCCGCGACATTAAGGCCGCCCAGGCTTCTGCGATTTTCTCCACACCCCAACCTGTTGCCTGAGGTTTATCAGAAAAGCCATAGCCGGGCAGCGAGGGGATCACTAGGTGAAAAGCATCATCCGCCTTGCCGCCATGTTCTTGGGGTTCTGTCAGTGGACCTATCACCTTTAGAAACTCCACAACCGATCCCGGCCAGCCGTGGGTGAGCAGTAACGGTCTGGCGTTGGGGTTGCTCGACCTTATATGCATAAAATGGATATTCAATCCAAGCAGGTTGGTTTTGAAATTATCGAAGGCATTCAGGCGGTTGGCCAAGCGTTGCTGGTCGTATTGCCCGCCCCAGTATTGAACGAGCTCTTTTACATAGGCTAGCGGCACGCCCTGATTCCAATCTCCCGTAGTCTCCGCATCTGGCCAGCGGGTATTGGCAATTCGGTTGTTTAAATCAGTGATCTGCTCGTTACTGATTGAGATTACAAACGGACTGATGTCTGACATGGATTTTCCCTGAGTGTTGAAGGCAAAGCCGGGGCAACTGGATTTATAGCGAAGCGCAGATATGACCGCCGTCGACCACCAAAACCGAGCCTGTCATATAGCGAGAGGCGTCGCTGGCGAGCAGCAGCAGGGGGCCGTCTAGATCTGGAAATTCGCCCACTCGGCGCATGGGAATGCCCTTTACGAAATCCTCGCTCATGGGAGATTCCAGCAAGATACGGCTAACGTCCGTGAGAAAGTAGCCTGGGGCCAGGGCGTTGACACGAATATTGTACTTGGCTGCCTCCAAGGACATCACCTCGGTCATGCGGGTCATGCCTCCCTTTGAGACTGCATAGGGAAATTGGCCCTTAATGGTGCGCGAGTCGGTAATGCTGGAAATCATGATGATGTTCCCGCCGTCCTGCTTATGCTCGATAACCCGATCCGTGTAGAGCTTGGAGACCAGCCAGGCGGACTTGAGGTTGGTATCCAGGACGAAGTCCCAGTCGTCTTCGTCGATGGTGTGATAGGTCTTCGCCCCGGCCTCTACGCCAGCATTGTTTATCACGCAGTCCAAACGCCCGTATTGATCAAAGGCGGTATCTAGGAAGCCGGCAATGCTGTCTTTCTCTCTGACATCTAGGGTCGCCGCAATGGCTTCGCCGCCTTTTGATGTAATGTCTTCGACGCGCGCGTTGAGTTTCTCGGTGCGTCGCGCACCCAGTACGACTTTTGCACCAGCATTGGCGAGCACGCCTGCAAAGTGGTGCCCGAAGCCTGACGAGGCCCCGGTAATGGCCACGACCTGGCCCGCAAGATCAAAAGGCTGCTGCATGTTGCAATCTCCCCAAAAAA
>JADHNQ010000110.1 GCA_016779425.1 Pseudomonadales bacterium
ATAAAGGGCACCTCTTCGACTAGGATTTTCATCTTCTCCACCGGGGTAACGAGGTAGTAACCACTGGCCTCCAAACGCAGGATCGTGGCGAAGAGATCCACCAAGGGCTGCCGCTCGATGCGCGTGCCCTCGTGATACCAGCGCCCTTCACGATCGATGCGGATATCGATTTCGCCAGAGCGCTCAGGTTGCCAAAGATGAAGCGGGGGCAGCCGTTTATTTTGCTGCAGCTGCATGAGAGTGTCGAAGAGATCGTCGATATAGGACATATGCGTGATTATCAGTTCAGTGTGTTAAAGCGTACCGGTGTCTGGGGCTTCATTCGCCGCCGTATCTGAGACTATTCGTCACCCACCAATAAACTTCATCACAGTGACCTCACCCTGAAAGTTCTCGCTTTGTTTATCTGCCAAGGCACCCAACAAAACCTCATTTAGCGCTGCTTTGGCTTGATCATCTGGCAAGGTCAATATTTCTCGAATATTCGATGAACGCGCACTGGATAAACACCCGTAAAGCGCGCCATTAGACGATAAACGAAGCCTCGTGCAGTTCCGGCAAAATGGCTCGCTTTCGTTCGCGATCACGCCGAAAACACCTTTGCCGGCAATATCGTATCGAACAGCGGTGGAATCGAACGGCGCGTCCGTGCGACTGAAGGTATAGCGCGAGGCAATACGATCGAGAATCTCTTCCATGGAAAAGAACTCACGGGCATAGCTGGGACTCGCCTGCAGGTGCCCCATGTTCATCAACTCGATGAACCTTAGCTCTATGTTGCGTTCAAGGGAGTAATCAAGCAGGGGCAAAATCTGATCGTCGTTCACATGCTTCATCGGCACCATGTTGATCTTCACCGCCAGACCACCCGCCTGCATGAGCTCTATCCCGTGCAGCACGGTGTTCAAGTCGCCGGAGCGGGCGATATCTCGAAAATGTTCTCTATCAAGCGTATCTAAGCTCACATTGATGCGGCGCATACCCGAATCGATGATCGCCTGGGCATAACGGGGCAACAGTTGAGCATTAGTCGTCAGAGACACATCGCTCAACCCCAAGTCCATGATGCCTTTCAGGGTCGCGGGGAACTTTGGAGACAACAGTGGCTCGCCGCCGGTAATGCGCACTTTGTCGATACCTGCCGTGTCGATCAAAAGACCCGTGGCGCGAACAATCTCTTCGCCACTAAGCTCATAGGCTGCTGCCTGAAGTCTCTTGCCGTCGGGCACACAATACGTGCACGCGTAATTGCAGGCCGCCGTCAAACTCAGGCGTAGGTTGCGAAATCGACGCCCGAGGCGATCAACGATCAGATGTTGCTTGTCGTTACTGATTTCCTGCATCGCTTCTTTTTGTTTCAACCCCTCTTTGTCGCAAAGTCTTTTTTGTTCTATCGCTCTTGACCCGTATCGTATAGCGCCGGGCAGACCTCATCATAGATTAGGTCTTTATGTGTTCAATCAACTGCTCGACAAAGTCGACCTGCCAAAAGATACGATTGGAACCTTTCACCATGACACGGTCGCCCTGAGAAAGCGCGACCACCAACGTGCTCAACAGTTCTGGGGTCACAGATTCGTAGTGAACCAACCAGCGCTCCCCACCCAAGGCTTGTTCGCTGTCAAAACCCAGACGCCGGTAGGCTTCGCCCATCGCCCCGCCGACCAGCACGATACCATGCAATTTAGGCTCGTTAACGACGGTGCTGACCAATTGTCGATGTGCGTCGTCGCTGTCAGCCCCCAACTCTCGCATATCCCCAAGCACCGCGTATCGCCTACCCTTGCAGGGTTCCGCAGCATGAGCAGATACAGCAGCATGCATACTTGCGGGGTTGGCGTTATAGCTGTCATCGACAATCTCGATGCCGGCCTTGTGGCGAATGTTCCCTCGTCCCGCTGGCACCAGGTCATGCGGTAGCGCTGCCGCAGCTGTTAAGTCTGCATCCAATAATTTAGCGGCCAGCAGACATGCTGCGAGGGTGAGCGCTCGGTGTGCTCCCCCTCCCGGCACATGGGCGTTTACGATCTCACCGAACATCTTCAGACGAAGCGTATTGGCTTCAAGCGTCAAAACACGGGCATGAGAGTCGGGCCGGAAACCGAAGCGGTATCCTGGAAGATCTAACTCATCGTGACTCACGCGCATCCCATCTTCCGGCAGGGTAGAGAAAATCGCGCACTTTTCCTCAATTAGGGCTGCCCGGGAGGGAAAATTCTCGATGTGGGCGTTGTGCACATTGAGCAGTATTGCCAAATCCGGCCGAACCATCTGAGTCAGCGGTGCGATTTCGCCGGGATGACTGGTTCCAACCTCGAACACCCATCCAGAGGCGTCTTGGCTGGCATTGGCGAGGGACAGTGGAACGCCGATATGATTATTGAGGCTGCCCGGTGGCGCGTAGGCATCTAGCGCCCTGGATAAAAATGTCTTTGCCGTGGTCTTACCGCTACTCCCGGTAACCGCAATGACCGGCCCGGTGAGTCGATTTCGGGCAGCGGCACCAAGCGTCCAAAGGCCGCTATAGGTGTCTTCGACCCGGAACTGAGGAATATCAACGCTCTGGGTACGCGAGACGAGAGCCGCGGCAGCCCCCTTGGAAGCCGCATCTGCAACATAGTCGTGACCGTCTACGGAGGACCTAACGCTGGGGTTGAAGCGCTCGCCAGGGTCTCCGGCAAGGGCGACAAACAGATCGCCGGGTTCCACTAGCCGGCTATCGATTGCAACGCGATGAATGCCATCGGTTGTCATCCCGGGGCCAACAGCCTCACCTGTTACCGTGCCGGCAAATAAAGCGTCCAACTCCTGAGAAGTCCACAAGGCTCGTTTCGGGTGTGCTACCTGACTCATGGCTGCATGTTAGCCCGAATATGCCCAGCGCTGCGATCTATCCAGCAGTCTAGGCACCGGAAAAACCCCGCTGATGCCCGGTTATATCGCTGAGATTAGCGGTTAGGGCCAAACAAATAGGCATGTGATCGAGGAGTCGCTAAGCTAGGCATCAGGGTAATTTTAGGACCACCAGATGAGTGATATACCTGATCAAGAAGGCTTCTTCTCGCGCTGGGGGCGACGGCTGACCAAGGCGAGGAATTTCGCGTTAAACACCGCCTTTGTGCTGTTTATCATCGTGCTAGTTGGCACGCTGTTCAGCCAGCCGGACATGCCCACCGTGGAGGAGAACAGCGCATTGTTTATTGCGCCGTCTGGCACACTTGTCGAGGAAATAACGCCCCCAAGTAGCTGGCGCGACGTGGTTTTCAATACCCAAGATGCCAGCTTAATCGCAGTCAAAGACCTGATGGAGAGCATCGATTTGGCTGCCGAGGATGAGCGCATCACGCTCTTGGTACTTAATTTCGACGAACTTGGCGGACTGTCGCCTAGTCGTGCCATCGCCATCGGTGAGCGCCTGGCGGCATTCCGGGCTACCGGCAAACAAGTGATCGCCTATACCGAATACAGCGGACAATCCCAGTATCTGGCCAGCAGCTATGCAGATGAGATCTATTTGCACCCCATGGGCAGTGTGCTGCTGACCGGTCTTGGTGGTGATCGACTTTATTTCGCTGATTTTCTTGAGAAGCTCAAGGTTACCATGCACGTTTTTCGGGTCGGCGAGTATAAGTCTGCTGTCGAGCCATACTCCCGCAACAGCATGTCTGATGCCGCAAGGAAGGACAGCGAGCGTCTGCTCGACGGTCTTTGGCAGAACATGACAACTGCTATTGCCAACAATCGCGACATCGACGCCGACATCGTAGCGCAGTATGCCAATAGCTTTGATCAGCTGCTGCAGGATGCGGGGGGTGACATCGCCCGTGCGACCCTCGACAGTCAGTTGGTGGACGGTTTGCTCACAAAGAATGCGTTTCGAGACAAAGTCGGAGAAATCGTCGGCTGGCAAGAAAATGCGCTGAGAGGTATTGGGTTTCAGTCCTATCTGGCCGTGCACTCAGATCCAGCAGCAGGCGATCCCGTAGAGGACTCATTGATTGGCGTGCTCACGGTTCAGGGCGGCATCGTCGAATTCGGGCCCACAGGGGTAGATGTGGCGAACGCCGAGGTCCTCGTCGACCAGATACGCATGGCGAAGGAGGACGAGCAAATCAAAGCCCTCGTGATGCGGGTGGATTCACCCGGGGGCAGCGCTTTTGCCTCTGAGCTCATTCGCGAAGAATTGTCCGCGTTTCAGGCCTCTGGTAAGCCCGTGGTGGCGTCCTTTGGTCCCGTCGCGGCGTCTGGCGGTTACTGGATATCCGCCGATGCAGACGCCATATACGCCGAACCAACCACCATTACCGGATCTATCGGTATTTTTGGGCTAGTGCCGAACTTTTCGCGCAGCCTAGATGCCATCGGTATCAACGCAGACGGTGTTTCCAGTGCGCCCCTTGCGCGTGGCCTAAGCGTTGTCGGCGAATTGAGTGAGCAGGCTAAGAGGATACTCCAGCTCTCGGTTGAGCATGGTTACGGCGAGTTCATCGATTTGGTTGCCAACGGTCGTGATATGTCCAGAGAGTCCGTTGAAGCAATCGCGCAAGGTCGGGTTTGGAGCGGCGCTGCTGCCCAAGAGATTGGGCTGGTCGACGAACTGGGTAATTTGGAAGATGCAGTCGCCCGTGCCGCCGAGTTAGCCGAACTGGCAGACTGGACTGCTGTCGATATTCGCCCTCCCCTGGATGCACAGAGCATGATCATGATGCAGCTGATGAACACATCGGCGTCTTCAACTTCACCCGAACACAGCTGGCTAAGCCAGTGGATACGCCACCTGCCCTGGCTGCACCACGCGAGAGACAGTCTTAGCATGCTCTCAGCGTTCTCAGACCCTCGGCATGTCTATGCCATGTGCGTGAGCTGCAAAGCCCTGTAAACCGAGTAGGAAATCAAAGCGCCGTTTAACCTGGGTGCCACACGGCAAGCTGCCACCTGGCCAAGCAGGTTGGACCGGCTGCATACAATACGTGCCGATCCCCGAAGCTCATGAATCCTCCGGGCTCTTGGGCTGGATCATCCGGACTTTGTGCCAATACTCTTTGGTCATTTGTTTGACCTCTTTATGCATGAGCAGCATGCCAATAAGGTTAGGTAGGGTCATTAGAGCGACAGTTACCGCAGAGATCAGCCAGATAAGCGATGTATCGGCGATGGTGGCGACAAAAAAACCCAGCACATAGAGACAGCGATAAGGCATCACCCAGAACGTGCCAAACAAATAGGTTACCGCTCGATCTCCATAATAGGACCAGGCGATTGCCGTAGAAAACGCAAACAGCGTCAAGCCGATGGTGACGAGTAAACCACCGTAGTCGCCCAAGAAGCTGCGTTCAAAAGCTTTCGCGGTCAGCGGTACTGAATGCAGCAGCGAGTCACCGGTGAGCACCAGGCTTGCATCAGACACCTTGCCGTTCTCGACAACCATGGTTCCATTGAAGGGCTCGCCCCGCTGCAGCACACGAACATTTTCCGCCACCGAGCGATTATGGATAAACGTCACGTTACTGGTATCTGGCTGCCCTGCCTGCACGGAAATGATCCCGCTGAGGGCGCGCACAGGATCGTTCTCGGGAGGAACGAGATCTAGATGCGCCGCTAGCTGGCTGACATGCATTGGATTCTGATCATCGTATACGCCGGCCAGAATCTCGGTATCTGTCTGACTGAATGTCGTGGGGAACTTTTCCTGCCAAACACCCGACGACAAAATGACCAAGCCCGTGAGCGTACAGATCACCAAGGTGTCGATAAAGGGTTCGAGAATGGACACCATGCCCTCAGCCACTGGCTCCTTGGTTTTCGCCGAAGCGTGAGCGATCGGCGCAGAACCCTGCCCCGCCTCGTTAGAATACAGACCTCGGTTGACGCCGCGATTGAAGGCGTAGGCGAAGGAAGCACCCAAGAAGCCACCTGCCGCTGCAGAGCCCGTGAAGGCATATTGAAAAACCGAGACAAATGAAGGTACTACCTGATCGATATTAGAAAAAATAACCGCGAAGGCACCCAGGGCATAGAGCACGCCCATGGTAGGTACTAAGGTCGCAGCAACCGCTGCTATCCGACGCACTCCGCCGACGATGACAAAGGCCATCAGAGCCGCAAAAAGCAGCCCCGACATATACGGCGCGATGCCAAACGAGGTTTCGATGCCCGACGCCATGTTATTCGCCTGGGGCATGTTGCCCGACCCAAAGGAGCTGATGACCGTAGCGACGGCAAAAAAGACCGCGAGCCACTTCATACCGAGGCCGTATTCCATGTAATACATGGGGCCGCCAGCCATTTGGCCCTTATCGTCCTTCTTACGATATTTGTGGCTGATTGAGACTTCCACAAACTTGGTCGTCATGCCTAAAAATGCCGTCGCCCACATCCAAAACAGGGCTGCAGGTCCCCCCAAGAAAATCGCAAAGGCGACGCCACCTATGTTGCCTGTTCCCACGGTTCCGGAGAGCGCCGTCGACAGGGCTTGAAAGTGGGAAGTGTCGCCTGGGTCCGAGTTGGAGGTGTGTTTTCCCGTCAACACCGACCAGGCGTGCTTGAAAAATCGTATCTGAGGAAAACCCAAATAGACTGTAAAAATAAGACCCACACCCAGCAAAGCGATGGGAAAGTAAGCAGCACTTCCTAGTAAGCTATCAAGTAGCGAGAAAAAATCCGCAATCACGCCCATTTGGCTACCTCAGTATTTATTTCTAATGCCTCGTATCGGATACCTGATACCTCATCGCTTATATCTCATGCCTCACGCCCTAACTTAGAGCTAATCATTCTTTGATTAAAACGTCATACATCACGTCGTAGAGCCGATTTTGTTCCATCACGCCGCGCACAGCGCCAGCATTTTGACCCGCGGCAAAGGCGGCAACATCTTCCCCGGCGTGTGTCTCCGCCGGCATAGGTACCGTACCTAGCTGCTGATAATCTGGTGCCTTCGTATCGATCGTGCTCAAATTGGGACGCTGTTTTTTATAGCCGGGGCCGTTGGCATAACTGAGCGTCGTATAGGGTGCACCGGTTGCATCCAAAAGCGGCTTGCCGGGCTCCGTTTCAACTGTGCCCAAAATCGGATTTC
>JADHNQ010000111.1 GCA_016779425.1 Pseudomonadales bacterium
AGATCGCGGCATGGACAGCCACAAAGGTAAAAGCAAACAGTCCGGTCATACGACGACTTCGTATCAGCCATGGCGAGCGAAATTGACGACTAAGAGGCGTTATGGAGAAGGCAACTAGCAGGCTGATCATGCTCCACTCGCCGAGGTAATGAAGCAGACCCTCGACGGGATCTGCGCCCAAGCCCGAACCAGTTTGCTGGGTCTCAAGATAAATTGCGTAAATCAGCCAAACCCATGGAGCCATAAGGGCTGCCGCCAGGACAGGTTTCGCGAACCGACGAAGCATCAGTAGTACTTGCGCAGATCCATTCCCGCGTAAAGGTGTGCGACTTCGTCCGCATAGCCATTGAAGGGCAAGGTTGGCCTGCGATTGACGTTAAAAAGTGAGCTTGGCAGGCGTCTCTCGGTTGCCTGGCTCCAGCGCGGGTGCGATACCGCCGGGTTTACGTTGGCGTAGAAACCGTATTCGCTGGCCTGCAGCTGCTTCCAGGTATTAACCGGCTCCCGCTCGGTAAAGCGGATGCTGACGATAGATTTGATGCTTTTGAAGCCATATTTCCACGGCACCATCAGTCGCCAAGGCGCACCATTTTGATTGGGTAGCTCCTTGCCATAAAGTCCGGTGACCATCAGCGTTAGCGGATGATTTGCCTCGTCCATGCGCAGGCCCTCTATGTAGGGCCAGTCGATGCTGGAAAAAAAGCCCTGCTGGCCACGCATTTCACTAGGGCGGTAGAGGGTTTCAAACTCGACAAATTTCGCGTTGCCTGTGGGCTCAAATTGAGCCAGTACATCCTTCAACGGGATCCCCATCCACGGCACCACCATGGACCACGCCTCGACACAGCGGAACCGATAAACACGCTCTTCCACATCAAGACCCTTGATGATGTCTTCAAAGGCAAAGGTGCCGGTTTTGTTGGCTTCACCGGATACCGTCACGCTCCAGGGGTCCGTCGTCATCTCGTGGGCATAGGCGGCGGGATCGCCTTTGTCTGTGCCAAACTCATAAAAGTTGTTGTACTGGGTTACGATATTTTCGGGGGTAATCTCGTCATCTTCCTGCAGGCCGCCCATCGCGATGCTAGGCAGTGCCAAGCTTGCGATTCCTGCCGCGCTTGCGGTCATAAATTGGCGGCGGTTGCGATAGACGGTTTCTGGCGTGATTTCGGACCCCGCAATTGGGTCGGGCTTACGAATCAACATAGTCAGTCCTTTGCTTTTTTTGCAGATTTAAGTACTGCGCTGAAGGTTTTTCCAAACGGTTTTCGCAGGACCTGAAGCTGCATAGGCCAACGCGATACCCAGCATCACCATGGGCGGATCGATCATTGCCACGGCAAAGCCCATGGCGATGAGCACTAGAGTGACGAAGGGAATCCGCTCACGAAAATTGATTTTTTTCGGCGAGAAGTAATCGTAGTTACTGACCATAAGAAGCGCCACGGCCACGGTGAGCGCCGCAAATAACAGGGCGACTAAAAGTGGCGGCTGAGCCATGCCCTGTTCCAGTGCCACCCAAATGCTGAAGACGATGACGCCCGCTGCGGCTGGGCTGGCAAGCCCTGTAAAGGAGCCTTCTTCACCATCAACGTTGAAGCGCGCCAACCGCAGTGCCGCACAGGCCATGTAGGCAAAGGCGGCGACCCAGCCGAGTTGACCTAGTGCCGATAGGCCCCAAGAAAATGCCACCAGTGCCGGCGCTACACCAAAGGCGACTAAGTCCGACAAGCTGTCGTATTGCGCACCGAAGGCGCTTTGAGTACCGGTCATGCGCGCGATTCTGCCGTCTGCCCCGTCCAGCAGCATGGCCAGAAAAATGGCGAGGCAGGCGGTCAGGGGCTGCCCGTTCATCGACGTTACGATGGCGTAAAAGCCTGCGAAAAGTGAACCTGTGGTAATCAGGTTTGGCAGTAAAAATACGCCCCGTCTGCCAAGACCCGCTTGGCCAGGGGTGGGTTTGTTCTCAGCATCGGGCGAAGCCGTCTCGCCCTTTTCTTCTGCAACCACTTTTAAGTTCGGCTTGTCCAAGTTCGGCTTGTCTGGCGTTGGCTTATCGATATTGTCCATAAGAATTCTCTGTTTCCACCGCGCTACTGATTCGTTTGGGCGTGAGCACACTGGTGCCTTACTGTGACTATCGCTGGCAAAGATACAAGCCCTTTTGGATCAAAGGTATGGCTGGCGAGGGTAAAAAGCTAATCCGTGGCCTGCTCGAGAGATTTCAAGAAGGCCACGAAAGAGTTTGCAATGCGACGAGACGCGGTTAATTGATTTCTTTGTTCACCAAGCGATTTGCTTGGATCCAGGGCATCATGCCGCGCAGACGCTCGCCTACTTCTTCAATCGGATGCTCTGACGTGATGCGGCGCATGGCCTTAATGCTTGGTGCGCCGGAACGATCCTCCAGCACAAATTCTTTGGCGAAGTTACCGGTTTGTATCTCGGTCAAAATGCGCTTCATCTCGGCCTTGGTTTCTTCGGTCACCACCCGTGAACCTCGTGTCAGTCCACCGTATTCCGCGGTGTTCGATACCGAGTACCACATGTTGGCAATTCCGCCCTCGTAGAGCAGGTCAACAATCAGCTTGAGCTCGTGCAGACACTCGAAGTAAGCCATTTCCGGTGCGTAGCCTGCTTCCACCAGCGTTTCAAATCCTGCCTGCACCAGCGCAGTGGCACCGCCACATAGCACGGCTTGCTCGCCAAATAGGTCCGTTTCCGTTTCTTCTCGGAACGTGGTTTCGATGACGCCTGCACGTCCTCCACCGTTGGCGGAGGCATAGGACAGCGCGATATTCTTCGCTTGGCCCGTGGCGTCTTGAGCGATTGCGATCAGGCTCGGTACACCGCCACCTTCCACGTAGGTCGAACGCACCGTGTGACCAGGCCCCTTGGGCGCAATCATCAGGACATCTAAATCACTGCGCGCCTCGATCAGCTCGAAGTGAATATTGAAACCGTGGGCGAAGGCGATGGCTGCATTTTCCTTAAGATTAGGCTCGATCTCTTCTTTGTAGAGCGCGGCCTGCAGCTCGTCCGGCACCAAAACCATAACCAGATCCGCACCCTGCACGGCTGCACCGACTTCGGCTACCTGAAAGCCGGCGTTTTCGGCCTTCGGCCAAGAACCAGATGCCTTGCTGCGCAGCCCGATCACGACATTTTCAACGCCGGAATCGCGGAGGTTGTTGGCATGGGCATGGCCCTGAGAGCCGTAACCCACGATGACCACCTTCATCTTTTGGATAATGGATAGGTCTGCGTCTTTGTCGTAATACACCTGCATGGTTTTTTCCCGTGAGTTGGTTTTGGTTAATTAAGATTCTCTATAGCGACAGCACTTGATCGCCGCGGCCCAGGCCAGAAACGCCCGTGCGCACTACTTCCAAGATGGTCGCGTCCACGCCACTGTCCTCGACGGCTTTCACAAAGGCATCGAGCTTTGCGCTGGGGCCTACCAGCTGGATGGTATAGGTTTGCGCGGTCACGTCGACAATCTGGCCACGAAAGATATCCGCCGAGCGTTTTACCTCCTGCCGAGCATCGCCCTGTGCTCGCACCTTGATCAGCAGCAATTCGCGTTCAACGTGGGGGCTCTCGCACAAATCCACTACCCGAACCACTTCCACCAGTTTGTCGAGCTGCTTACGAATCTGCGAGATTTTATTTGCATCGCCACTGGTGGTCAGCGTCAGTCGCGATAGAGTCGGGTCTTCCGTGGGCGCCACCGTTAGCGACTCGATATTGTAGTTGCGCTGGGCAAACAGCCCGACCACGCGGGAAAGCGCGCCGGGTTCGTTTTCCAGCAGCACTGCTAAGATACTTCTCACGATGCGCCCCCCTGAGTCTTGCTCAAGATCATGTCGCTCATGGCGCCACCCTTGATCGCCATGGGATAAACGTGTTCGTGGGGGTCTACCCAGACATCGACAAAGACTAGGCGATTTTTGTTTTTTTCCGAGAACGCCTCTTCCATAGCGGCGTCAAGCTCCATCGCCTCACTGACTCGGATACCAATATGGCCAAAGGCTTCTACCAAGGTCTTAAAATCGGGCAGTGAATCGCTGTAGGTGCTTTGTGAGTGCCGACCACCGTACTGCATGTCCTGCCACTGCTTCACCATGCCCAACGCCTGATTGTTGAGGTTGATGATTTTGATCGGCAGGCCGTATTGCAGACAGGTAGACAGTTCCTGCATGTTCATCATGAAGGAGCCCTCGCCTGTCACACAGGCGACCACCGCCTCAGGGTTACCCATTTGCACGCCCATGGCTGATGGCAGCCCGAAGCCCATCGTGCCGAGACCACCCGAGTTGATCCATCGTCGCGGCTCATCAAAATGATAGTACTGGGCCGCGAACATCTGGTGCTGGCCGACATCGGAGGTAATAAAGGCCTCGCCTTCGGTTACCCGGTAAAGGGTCTGAACTGCCAGCTGAGGCAGAATGCTTTGGTCCTTTTGTGGCACGAGGTTGTGATTTAACCCATGGGCACTCCGCCACTCTTCAAGCTGCGCCCACCACTGATCCAGATCTTGTTGCTGTTTTTTTCGTGCGGCTTCGTCGCGCTGACTTTCTTGATGCTGGTAGGCTTCCCAAAGAGTATTGAGTACCCACTGTGCGTCACCGACCAAGGCGATATCGCTGGATATGATTTTATCCACCGAGGCAGGGTCTACATCGAGATGCACGATGGTCGCCTTGGGGGAAAACTTATCTGGATTGTTGGTGACTCGATCATCAAATCGCGCCCCCAGGGCAAGTATTAGATCCGCCTCATGCATGGCCATATTCGCTTCATAGGTACCGTGCATACCAAGCATGCCGAGGCTTTGCTTATCGCTGCCGGGGTATGCACCCAGACCCATCAGGGTTGATGCCACGGGCCCGCGAGTTGCCTTCACAAGCTCGCGTAACGGCGTTTCTGCATCGGCTTGAATAACGCCACCCCCCACATAAAAGACCGGCCTTTTGGCAGACAGCAGCGCCTGCACCACGCGGTCAACCTGGGTGCGGTCTCCTTCAAACGCCGGCTTATAGGAGCGCAGGTTCACCTCGCTGGGGTACTCGTATTCGTAGGTCGCGCTTGGATCCGTCGTGTCCTTGGGCACGTCTATCACCACAGGGCCGGGACGCCCCGTCGTCGCGATGTGGAAGGCCTTTTTGACCACCGCGGGGATTTCAGATGCATCGCGCACCATGAAGCTGTGCTTCACCACCGGACGCGAAATACCCACCATGTCTGTTTCTTGGAACGCATCTGTGCCAATGAGATCTCTGGGCACCTGACCCGAGATAACCACCATGGGAATACTGTCCATATAGGCGGTAGCGATACCGGTTATGGCATTGGTCGCTCCGGGACCGGAGGTAACCAGCACAACACCGGGATCACCCGTCGAGCGCGCATAGCCATCGGCCATATGGGTCGCCGCTTGTTCGTGACGCACCAGAATATGCTCGATTTTTTGCTGACGAAAAATCGCGTCATAGATGTGCAGGGCGGACCCTCCGGGGTACCCGAAGATGTATTCCACACCCTCGTCTTGCAGCGCTCGGATTAGCATATCTCCGCCGGACAGCATTTCCGCCATGTTCATCCTCTTTTGCTCGTTGTGGTATCGGTTGCCCGCTATGGACGATCAAGCCCGGCGCTTTCACATCAGCAGTTACTGCAGCTTGTTCGGCTGTATGCGCACGCATAGGGCTTCTCGGTGCAGGGCCTCTGCAGCAGTAGCCTGCCCTCGACACAAACGACGCAATGACTCGTAAGCTATTGATTTTGAGATGGACTCAGCCGCAGAACTTCTCTCACTGAACTGGCTTTCGGCTGCCTCTCGCGCAAGCGCGCTATTCTTGTGATTCAGCGCCGACATGTCAATGAAGGCCACCGTGGGCTAACCGTCTTTTCAGCCCCCTCGGTAGATAACCGTGGCCATGCGACCGGTCTGCGCGCCTTGTCCATTTTCATGAGTCGCCTGACGATGGGAATAAAAATCCTCGCTGGCGTAAGTGCATAGACCGCTGAGTGAAACCTTCATCACGCCGCTTTCCCCCAGTTGATGCCGGGCAAGATTGGGCAGGTCAATAAACCTTTTTTCAGGCTTGACCGGATGATCGAGAACGAAGGATGGGTACTCATCGACTATCAGTCCCCACACATCCTCTCCTACCTCAAAGTGCGCAGGGCCAATACATGGACCAACCCATGCACACAGCTCTTGCGGTTTCATGGGCATGGCCTCAATCAACACCGCTAGCACGTCCTTGGTCAGCCCTCGCCAGCCGCCGTGGGCCGCAGCGATCAGCTCACCACCGGCATCTGTCAGCACCACGGGGACACAGTCGGCACTTTGTATGGCAAGCGCTATACCCGGCAGATCAGTCCACATCGCGTCTGCCTTGGGTGGATGCTCGCCTCGCCCTGGCAGGTCGCTGTCGACATAAATACAGGTTTGACCATGCACTTGGTCGAGCCACTGAATCTGTGGTTCTGACGGCCAGCCAATCGCGGTTTGCCCCTCTTTGACGAATTTGTGTTCCTGCAAAAAAGTCCTTAACCGCTTTCGGTTTGCGACCACGGCTGCGGGATCGTCGCCTACTTTTAAGCCGTAATTGCCGCCCACAGGCAGATCGCTTGGGCTTGTCTTGCCGTATTGGGCAGCATGACGCTGGGTGGTGCCGGCTATGATCTTCGCAGGTGCGGCCCAGCGAGCAGCAAACCACCCGCTATTTGGTTGCATGGAATCTCCGCTGCATGGTTCAACAAAGCTCAGTGAAACATGTCTCGGTCGTGGGCCAGAACAGTCATCAACGTCTGCAGGTCTTCAGGTATCGGGGCACTAAAGTGCATCTGCGCTTCGCTGACAGGGTGCTTAAAGTCGAGTTTGATGGCATGTAGTGCCTGGCGCGAGAAATGCTGCAGGAGGGCTAGGGTTTCGGTGCTAGCCCCCCGCGGAACGATTCGACGACAACCATAGGTGGTATCGCCCACCAAGGTATGACCAATACTGCGCATGTGTACCCGTATTTGGTGGGTGCGCCCACT
>JADHNQ010000112.1 GCA_016779425.1 Pseudomonadales bacterium
ATGCAGGTAAGGAAGCATCTGTGCCAGACTGATCAAAAAAATAGCGCAGGACGCCCATTTCACTCTCACTTAATACCGGGGTAATGGCCAATAGTTGCTGCTCTAACACTTTGGCTGCGAGACCTTCCTTATCGCCAAAGTAGTGGTAGATCATGCGTTTATTGATTTTTGCCAGCGAAGCGACTCGGTCCACCCGCAGCCCCGCGACGCCGTGATCTGCCATCATCTTCGAGGCTACCTCGATCAATCGGTTCTTGGTTTGCTCCGGGTCACGCATAGCCCATGTAACCATTTAGATACTTTAGATTCAACAATAGCAGACAAGTCACGAATTGAGCTGAGGAGACGAACCCACTATCGACGATTAAGTAACTTTATAGTTACTTATCGGGTTTCTGCGAAGGTTTGCTGGGTTTGTTCAAGGCTTAAAAGATAGCGTTTGGCATCTAGGCCACCGCCGAATCCCGTGAGCGCACCGTTGCTCCCGACAACGCGATGGCAGGGAATAAAGATCGCGATGGGGTTTCTGCCGTTGGCACTACCAACTGCCCGAACGGCCTTTGGAGAACCGATGGTTTCGGCAATTTGCTTGTAAGAGCGCACCTGACCAAACGGGATTTGGTTCAAGGCTGCTAGCACTCTGTTCTGAAAGGGTGTTGCCTTCGGCTCTAGGGCAACCTGGAAACAACGACGTTCACCGGCAAAGTACTCCTCGAGCTCGAGTTTTGCCTGCTCGAACCTTGCTGCACAGGCCTGCCAGGCGGGGTCCGGCTCTTTTCTGGCTTTATCGCCGGTAGAAAAATACAAACCGGTCAAAGCACGATCGTTGGCGGTTAACATCAGCCGACCAATGGGGCTTTTGATGTGCGTATAGTATGTTCCCATGCTTGCCTCCTCATAAGTAAGTATGTACTTACTTATTGTTCAGGTTAGATTTTTCGTGCGCTCCCTTTCAAGGCCTGCCAAACGCCAAATATGCATGAGGGCATAAGCCCGCCAAGGACGCCAGCTCTCAGCATGTTTTAGCGCTTGTGCCGGTGTGGTTTGCAGCTGCTTCAAAACCACCCAATCGTTGTGCGGGAAAGCATCGGCATCCTTCACGATGCGCAGGCGCATATAGTTCTGCGTCCAAGGTCCAATGCCCTTGATACTGGCGATTTGCTGCACGAAGGCTTCGGTGTCTTCGCCCTCAAGTAAGGTGAGGGCCTGCTCCGCAACCCAGCCAGACATGGTCGCAATAGCGCGACCACGATTACCCGGCATACCCAGCTCGGCGATCTCTTGATGCATCAGTTGCAGCGGCGATGGAAAGTCGCCGTCGCCGTAAGCATCGACCATGCGATTGGCCAGTTCCGTGCCCCTCGCGACGCTCACCTGCTGGCCAAGTACTGCACGTACAGCACTCTCAAAGCCATCCCATGCCCCGGGAACCCGCAGCCCTGGCGCATCGACAACGCTCGCCCTAAGTGCTGGCGCCTTTTTCAGTGCGCGATCAATGGCTCGACTGTCCACACCCAGATCGAACAGACGCACTACCCTGGCCAACCAAGATTGGGCAGGGCCACAGCTCAGGGGTAAACGGGTATGCAGTGCTCGATTTTGTGCGAACACCTGGACAAAAACTGGCGGTAACCCTGGGTGCGTGACCCGGCGTTGGTAATGATGATCGGCTACCGTCTCGATGCCTTGTAGGGCCCTTGCCGCGAGGTAGTTGAACACCCACCCAAGGTCATAGGCACCATGCACGGGCAGTTCAAGGGCTATCGCCTCGCCGGAAGGGCACTCCCCGCCCTCGCCATAAGGATTTACTTGCACCGCGCGTATCTGACTCGCAGTGGCGTCAAATAATCGCTGGGTTTCACGGTTCAAAGCGCGCGGGTTGGTCAATCCTGCATGGTAGGCAACCTTCCCAAGCGAAAGCTTGGTTTGCGTAAGCAGCGCCTTGATCAGACGACGCGATAGCTCATCTTCAGCTTGCTGCCGCGAAGCCTGGGTCTGCCGAGCAATTTCTGGCGTTGCCATATTCATGCACCGACTATACCCATCACCGTGTTGCGCGGTCATTGAAGAACCTCCAAATACGCGGATTCATCTCTACATTGCCGACCGCATCGAACTTTTACTCCACTGCCGAATTTCTTTAATGTCCTATCAAGCGCAAAACAGCAGACGTTAGACAATTAAGGAATACCGCAATGAGCGAACCCGGCTGGGATGAACCCACTGATCTGATTATCGAGCAGATCGAGATCGGACCCATGCAGAACTACACCTACATCATTGGCTGTCGCAGCACGCGCGAGGTAGTGGTCGTGGATCCAGCCTGGGATGTCGATTCCTTAGTCACCCACATTGCAAGCAAGGATTATCACCTTACTGCGGCATTGGCCACGCACTATCACCCGGACCATGTCGGCGGGTCGTTCAGCGGCAACAAAGTTGAGGGTTATGCGAAGTTACTTGAGACCAACCCGGTAAAGCTCTACGCCCACAACCTGGAGGCCGATGGTATTAAGAAGGTCACGGAGTGTTCCGAGTCGGATATTGCGCGGGTAGAGTCCGGCGACACCCTTCGGGTCGGCAATATCGAGGTCGAATTCTTACATACACCGGGGCATACACCGGGAAGCCAATGCTTCAAGGTCAAAAATACGTTGATCAGCGGCGATACCCTGTTTATCAACGGCTGTGGCCGAGTCGATCTGCCCGGCTCAAACTCCGAAGACATGTATCACAGCATGTGCAAGCTGTGCAGCTTGCCCGACGACACGCTATTGCTTCCGGGTCACAACTACGGTCATGTCCCCAATGCCACCATGGGTGAGACCAAAAAATCCAACCTGTATCTACGTATCAGCGACTTGGATACTTGGTCATCGATTATGGGGCACTGATGATGACCGAGCTTGTCACCTACACTTCAAATAACCGCGTCGCCACAATTACGATCAATCGTGCGGAGCGCATGAACGCGCTTAACGAGGAAGTCATTTTGGGACTTCAGGCTGCCTGGCAGCGACTGGAAACCAGCGATGATCGCGTCGCCGTACTCACCGCCGCGGGCGACAAGGCGTTCTCTGTTGGCGCTGACGTAAAGGACGCTCCCAAGGAGATGTGGCAGGGAGTGCCGAGCATTGGGGCGCAGACGAGCAAACCGGTTATTGCAGCGGTCAAAGGATGGTGCATTGGTGGTTCCTACGTCATCGTGCAGATGTGCGATTTGGTGGTGGCGGCAGAAAATACAACGTTCAAGTACCCCGAAGCTCAGTTGGGGTTTACCGGCGGTCTGATCGCAAGCGCAGTAGCGCGTATACCCCATAAAGTTGCCATGGAATTTATGCTGCTTGGTGAGGACTTCGATGCGCAACGTGCGCTGACCGCAGGCATGGTCAACAAGGTAGTGCCGACGGGAGAGGAAGAATCTTATGCCCAGGCTTGGGCCAAAATTTTGGCAGAGTCGGCGCCCTTGGTCGTGAAGGGCCTGAAAGAGTTCAGCCTAGCCACACTGAACAAAAGCCCGGCAGAGGCTGGTGCCATTGCGCGCGACCAACTTCTGGGCATCAAGTTTAGTGAGGACGGCGCTGAGGGCCGCAAAGCCTTCGGCGAAAAACGCACGCCACAGTTCGACGGTAAATAAATCTAAAAAAGGGCCTTTCGGCCCTTTTTTCTTGGCGGGCAGATCCGAGGACCGGCTAAGCCAATTTAGCGTCGCTTATCGCCTGCTTCACCGCATCTGGCCGAATCGGCAGGTGCCGGACCCGCGCACCGGTAGCGGCAAAGATCGCGTTGCCGATGGCTGGGCCAACCACGGTGGTTGCCGGCTCACCCAACCCTACTGGCTGCTGATCGCTCTCGACGAACTCGATATCTAGCTCAGGCACGTCGCCCATGCGCATGGGCCGATACCCGTTCAGATTCGTATCTTTAACCTGGCCATCGACGAATTCAGTCCCCTCATGCAGCGCAAGGCTCGCCCCCCAAAGCGCCGCACCCTCGGTCTGCGCCAAGGCTCCATCAGGGTGCACGATGCTTCCCGCATCGATGACAATGGTCAATTTATTGAGGCTCACAGCACCGGAGTCGGCGTCGACGGTCACCTGCGCTACACAAGCTGTCCACGTTGGCATTGCACGCTCTTGTCCGAATGTACAGGCGATGCCCATGCCCTGGCCCTCGGGCAGAGTCTTACCCCAACCCGCTTTTGCTGCCGCACGGGCGAGCACATTGGACATACGTTTAGCGCCACCCACCGCATTTGGTGCGGAACCTGCGTTCTTGCCTTGGGCAGTCAACAGGCCCTGGCGAAAGACCAAGGGATCGACCCCGCTCATATGTGCGGCTTCGTCCATAAAACTTTCGGACGCCCAATTCGTCCACCCCGGAGCGACTGAGCGCAGCCAGCCAGGACGGAAGGACTGCTGG
The DNA here is from genome assembly GCA_016779425.1 of Pseudomonadales bacterium. GTDB lineage: Bacteria > Pseudomonadota > Gammaproteobacteria > Pseudomonadales > Azotimanducaceae > UBA4421. The sequence goes on from JADHNQ010000112.1 coordinate 4,423, forward strand.
GCAAGATCATTCATGATTGCGCGGACTTGATGAGGGCCGACGTCATACCAATGATCTGCCCCGTTGATAGAGAACGGATCGTATTTCTCACCGTTGGTGCCTTCGGCTAGGAAAAAGCTTGCTAACTCTGCGGTCGGCCATCCTGCCGATGCAGCATGCTGCATACCCAGCACCTGGCTGTTCGTACCAAGGGCCATTCGCAGATGCTGTACCGAGGGTGAGCGCGGTGAGTCGAAACGCGAGTCATCCTCCCGGGAAAGTACAACCTTTACGGGCTTGCCTAACGCCTTAGCCGCAAGCAGTGCCGGCACGCCATAGTCACCGTTGAGCCTGCGGCCGAATCCGCCGCCAAGCAGGTGCGTGCGCATGACGATGTTCTCCTCGGGCTCACCCAGGGCTTTGGCGTATACGGGCATCGACAAGGACTGCCACTGTGCGCCGGTATGCAGTTCCCACTTGCCATCGTTCTGCAAGCCGATGGCGTTGACCGGCTCTAGCTGAAAATGCAGCGCGGTACTGGTGGTGTAGCGAGCTTCCAAGACCTGCTCCGCGGCATCAAAAGCGGCATCGATACGAGCATCGTCCAACACCAGGGCGCCTTCCCCGCTGGCAATCTGCTCATCTGCACGGGCGATTAAGTCAGCCTCTTGAACTGCTGCGGTAGGCCCAGCCTGCCACTTCACGTCGATCACCCTGGCCGCGCGCTGGGCAGCATGATAGGAGTCTGCTACTACCAGCACCCATCCCGGCACCGAGTTGGACGGATCATCAAGCACCACGCTCTGTTGATAACCTTGAACGCTTTTTGCTCGACTGTCGTCGACGGACTGCACAGAAGATCCATAGCGCGTCGGCGGCAACAGTGGTTTGGCGTAGACCATTCCCTCATAAGTTGCGTCGATACCGTAGATAGCCGTGCCTTGGCTTTTCGCAGGCACATCAAGCGCCAGGGTGTCTACGCCAACAAGTTTGCGATCCTTGGCGGCTTTCAACGGCAGACTGGCTAGCTGTTCTTCGGTATAGGTTCGCGAAAGCTGGCCCTTAGCGACGATATCTGCATAGCTGATCTGTTTGTTGCCACAGACCACCTGGGAATTCTCAGCGACACATTGACCCGGCTCGACCCCGAGCAATCGCGCGCCTTCCTCGATGAGCGCGACGCGTCCGGCTGCCCCGGCGCGGCTAAGCTGATCGAAGCTTGTCCAAACTGACCAGCTGCCGCCGGTGACGTAGGCCCCATACTTAGCATCGGTATCGACGTAGTCGATGCTGACAGCACTCCAATCCGCCTCAAGTTCTTCTGCCACGATACGTGCCAATGAGGTTCCCACATGCTGGCCCATTTCGGCCTTCGTGACCTTAACGCTGATCGCGCCGCTGGGATCAATGCTGTACCAAACCGTCGGCTCAAACGGCTGGGTGTTAAGAATTTCTTCAGCGCATCCGCCTAACAGTGCCGCTGGCACCATGGCCATGGCGACACTTGCACCCACTGAGCCAATCATAAAGCCTCGTCGAGTAACGCCCTGGGTTTGCCCGGTGGTCGAGTTGGTCGCCTCGTCTATTTGCTTATCCATGTGCCACCTCCGAGCCAACGTTGGTGGCTAAAGATCCTGCTGAGGCAGCCATCTTGATCGCTTTTTTGATTCGGGTGTAGGCCATGCAGCGGCATAGGTTGCCGCCCATGGCCGTATCGATCTCAGCGTCTGTCGGATTGGCGTTGGTTGCTAATAAGCTTGCGGCCTGCATTATTTGCCCTGACTGGCAATAGCCGCACTGGGGTGTCTGGGTGGCTATCCAGGCCTGTTGCAAAGGATGTTCGCCTTCGGCGTTTAGACCTTCAATAGTCGTAATTGATGCATCTGCCACGCTCGCTACGGGGGTAATGCATGAACGCTGGGCCACCCCGTTCACATGCACCGTGCAGGCACCACACATACCTATACCGCAGCCAAATTTGGTGCCCTTTAAATCCAGTTCGTCGCGCACTGCCCACAACAGCGGTGTGTCGTCGGGTATGTCTAGTACGACATCGCGCCCGTTTATTTTTAGTGTTACTGCCACCGTCTAACCCTCCTTGGGTTGTCCCTGTTATCCCAACGTCATTTGCCCGAAGCATTTGCGCAGTTCTTCAACAAAAAGCTGCGGCTGCTCAAAGGCAGCGAAATGACCGCCGCGGTCCAATTCATTCCAGTAAACGATATTCGCATAGCGGGTCTCTGCCCAGCTTCGCGGCGTCGCCACAATTTCCTTGGGAAAGATGCTACAGCCTGTGGGTATTGTCACCTGCGTCGCGCTGTCACCGCCGAAGGCTGTACCAAAACTCTCCCAATAAAGGCGGGCCGACGATGCGCCTGCGCCTGACAGCCAGTAAAGCATGATGTTATCGAGCAACTCATCTTTATTGAGCACGTTCTCGGGATGCCCGTCGCAGTCTGTCCATTCATAAAACTTTTCCACAATCCAAGTGGCCTGGCCGATTGGCGAGTCGACTAATCCATAGCCCAGAGTCTGTGGACGCGTGCTTTGCTGCTTGGAATAGCCCGCCCCCCAATCGGCGTAGTATTTAGCGCCGGCTAGGGCGACCTTGTCTCGCTCGGTCGGGTTCAACAGGGCTTCTTTCG
>JADHNQ010000113.1 GCA_016779425.1 Pseudomonadales bacterium
GCCTGACAAAACTGCGCGAAACAGTCTCGCGTGCGATCGTCGTTGGGGCCATGGGCCCAGTAAGCCTGGGCATAAGGGCCCGTATAAAACTCGATGCGATCTGCGCCAATGGCCTTTGCCGTCGCCATTTGCTCCATCACTGGGTCCATGAACAGGCTTACCCGACAGCCCATCGCTCGGTAGGCAGCAATTTCAACCTCGAGTGCAGGCGCAGGGGTGGCCAGGTCCCAGCCATGGTCAGAGGTTAATTGATCGTCGCTATCGGGAACCAAGGTAACTTGATGGGGCTTGGTTGCTTCGACCAGGTGCCGAAAACCCGGATAGCCCGCCTGGGTCGGGCCAGCAAATGGGTTGCCTTCGATGTTGAACTCAACGCTTGGATAGTCGTCTGCTAGCAGCTGTGCAAGCGCGTAGACATCTTCCGGGCGAATATGACGCTGATCCGGGCGAGGATGCACGGTGATCCCTCCTGCACCCCGGGCGATGGCTTCACGAGCCGCGTCTGTCACGCTGGGTTTGCCGCCGTCTCGAGAGTTTCGCAGCAGGGCGATCTTATTCAGATTGACGCTTAGGGTAATCATGCCTGGGTTTCGGAGCTTTTTTCGGCGCTGCCCTCAGGGTCACTCGGCGCTGGGTCGTCTTCCTTAATGGCACCGATACGCACGAGGTAGATCATCATGATCACCACATAAAGCAGCTGCAGGCCAAGGAGGCCCACAAATTTGAAGGTGACCCAAGTCTCCATGGAAAAGTTATAAACCACCCACAGGTTAATGAAACCATTGGCGGTCAGGCCCACAGTCCAGCCGTAGGTTAGCTTGCGCCAGACATCGTCCTCGGTGGTGATGGCAGCGCCGAGCATTTTTTTCAGAACCAGCATCTTGGCAAACCACATGGCCCCAACCAAACCCAGGGCCATCGCCCAGGAAACGATACTTGGCTTCCACTGAATAAACGTTTCGTCTCGCAATATGAGGGTCAGGCCACCGAGAATCAGTGACAACCAGAAGGTAATCTTAAGCTCGTTGCTCAGAGGCCGCTTTGTGAGTTTGTAGAAAGCGACCTGGGCGCTAACGGCGACGAGCAGCACGGCGGTTGCCAGAAAAACATCCCGGGTCCAGAAGAAAACGATGACGAAGGCAATAACCGCAATGTACTCAAGAAATTGATGCATGAACAAACCGTTGTTTAAGGTCGTTAAAGTGTCTAAGGGGTCGCAAACCTCAACCATCCATTGTCCGTAAGGGTATGGAGGTCAACGCACCGAAGCGCGACGATACGCTACAGACCCTGGCATGCAAAGTCTCGTCAGGGCTGAGGATCTTATGACTGGTCAACGCACATTTGTAACAGGGAAAAACCTATGACGCAGTTGCTCGAACTCCATCCAACACACCCACAAAAGCGGTTACTCGAAATAGCCGCTCAAGCACTGCACCGCGGCGAGCTTGTGGTGTACCCAAATGAGACCGGCTATGCCGTTGCCTGTCATCTGGGAGACAAGGGCGCCTTGGATCGCCTCGTGGCACTGCGGCGTTTGCCGAAGGACCATCAATTTACGCTTATCTGTCGCGACCTTAGTGAGTTAGGCAGCTATGCCCGGGTAGAGAATTCCGCTTACCGTATTTTGAAGCGCAACACGCCGGGGCCGTTTACCTTCGTTCTACCAGCGACAAAGGAGGTGCCACGCAGGCTCGTGCATCCCAAGAAAAAAACCATAGGCCTGCGCGTGCCAGAGCATGCCGCCGCCATGGGTTTGCTGGAGGCGATGGGTGAGCCGCTACTGTCGACCACTTTGAAGCTGCCGGATTTCCCCGAGGACGACGCCATGCTGCGTGACCCCGAAGATATCGCTGCAGCCGTCGATAAACGCGTGGCGGTGGTTCTGGGCTGTGGTGCGGGTAGCGATGATGTCTCTACCATCGTTGATTTCACCGCAGACGAACCCCAGATCACCCGCCAGGGCGCCGGGGAGCTGCGCTGATGAAGGCGCTCGCCATGTTGCACGAGTTTGGCGTTTGTAAGGCTTCTTGAACTCAGTAAAGACAGGCGAAATGCCTGCCATCACCGAAGCTGAGGCTTTATACTTTGCGGCCCTAGGCTGAAAGGATCCCTGGTTGAGTAGCAACGATTCGAATCAACGCATAGTGTCAGGAATGCGGCCAACCGGCCGTTTGCATCTAGGCCACCTGCACGGCGTACTGAACAACTGGGTACAGCTGCAGCATGAATACGAGTGCTTCTTTTTCGTCGCGGACTATCACGCGCTTACGACCAACTACGAAGAATCCGAGACCATTGACCAGTATTCCTACGACACTGTCGTCGATTGGCTCGCGGCTGGGGTGAATCCCGGCGCAGCGACGGTGTTTGTGCAGAGTAAGGTGCCCGAGCACGCCGAACTGCATTTGATGCTCTCTATGATAACGCCCCTGGCCTGGCTCGAGCGCGTGCCGTCCTACAAAGACCAGCAACAAAAACTCCACGACCGTGACCTGGCTACCTACGGCTTTTTGGGATACCCGCTGCTACAGGCCGCGGACATTTTGATTTACCGCGCGGGTCGTGTGCCCGTCGGTGCTGATCAGGTCGCACATGTCGAGCTGACCCGCGAGATCGCGCGACGCTTCAACCATGTCTATGGCCGTGAGCCTGGCTTTGAAGAGCAGGCAGAGGCCGCGGTGAAAAAAATGGGCAAAAAAGCCGCACGCCTATATTCCGATTTGCGGCGTGAGTATCAGGAGCGCGGCGACGCCGAGGCGTTAGAGCGCGCCAGAGCATTGCTGGCGGAACAGCAGAATCTTTCAATCGGAGACACCGAGCGCCTGTTCGGCTATCTCGAAGGCAGCGGCCGAATTATTTTGCCGGAACCGCAGTCCATGCTGACCGCCCAATCCAAGATGCCAGGACTCGACGGAGAAAAAATGTCGAAGTCCTACAACAACACCATTGGGCTGCGTGAAGAGCCATCGGTGGTTGAAGAAAAAGTCCGCACCATGCAAACGGATCCCGCCAGAGTTCGGCGCAATGATCCCGGCGACCCGGCCCAGTGCCCGGTGTTTGCGCTGCATGAGGTTTATAGCGACGACGACGTCAAGCAGTGGGCGATAGAGGGGTGCAAAAGCGCCGGTATTGGCTGCGTAGACTGCAAAAAACCTCTGATCGATGCGATTAATAGCGAGCAAGACATTATTCGCCAGCGCGCCCAGCAGTTTGTGGAGGATCCGGACTTGGTTCATGCAGTCATCGCCGAGGGATCGGAAAAAGCCCGGGCAGTGGCCAGGGAAACCATGGAAGAAGTCAAAGACGCCGTTGGCATCGGAGGTCGCTGATGAGCATTGGTCTTTGGCGAGATACCTTCGATGGATAATGCCTCAACCAAGGTGAGTCATCTGAGCGCTGCGCGGGCTGCCAACCAGGCAACTATTGCGTGGGTTGCAGGCGAAGAGATCCAGCAGCTGCCCAAGGATTTGTACATCCCGCCTGAGGCTCTCGAGGTATTTCTTGAAACTTTTGAGGGACCACTCGACCTGCTGCTTTACCTGATCAGGCGCCAAAATTTGGACATCTTGCAGGTTAAAGTTTCGGTGATTACCGCCCAGTACATGAGCTACATCGAGCTGATGCAGGCCCTGGAGCTTGAGCTTGCCGCCGAGTATCTGCTGATGGCGGCAATGTTGGCAGAGATTAAGTCGCGCATGCTGCTGCCGCGACCCGAGGAATTCGACGACGAGGATGATCCGCGTAACGAGTTGATCAGGCGGCTGCAGGAATACGAGCAGATTAAAACCGCGGCAGAGGATCTGGGTGAACTACCGCGTGTAGAACGTGATGTTTTTATCGGCGCTGCCAGCAAGCCAAAGCTGGTTCGCGAACACGGCGAGCCCGACGTAGATTTGCGCGAAGTGTTGCTGTCTTTGGCCCAAGTCCTGCGCCGGGCTGAACTTTTCACCAAGCATGAGATCAAGTTTGAGGCCCTGTCGGTGCGCGATCGCATGGGGGATATATTGTCGCGGGTAAGCCAGGGTGACGGCTTCATTGGCTTTAACGAGCTGTTTCGCGCGGAAGAAGGGCGACTTGGCGTGGTAGTGACATTTTTGGCCATCATGGAGCTGATTCGCGAGTCGCTCGTCGACTTTGTGCAAGCAGAGCCTTTCGCGCCAATCCATGTGCGTGTCGGGCAAAACGCGACACAGGGACTCGGCGATACGTCGGATATCGATCTACAGTATGGCGGTGCGGGGTCACAGGATCTTGGGGAGGAGCATTCGTGAGTGAACAAAGTCAGGCAAACGATGTCCAGAACTCGGTTGATGAGGCAGCAATGCCATTGCCCGGTCGAGTACTGGAACCCGTGCAAATTGCACAGGTGATCGAAGCTGCCCTGCTGGCTGCCGAGAGCCCTCTAACTGTCGACAACCTTTTTCGCCTGTTTACCGTCGGTGAGCTAGATGAGGACGAAGGGCGTAAACAGGTGCGCTCGGCCATCGAGTCGCTGCAGGCAGACTGCGCCCAGCGTGGCGTCGTGCTGCAAAAAGTGGCCTCGGGCTATCGTTACCAGACCCGTCAGGAACTCAGCGCCTGGGTCAGCCGATTGTGGGAAGAAAAACCGCCCCGGTACACCCGCGCGCTGCTGGAGACCTTGGCGCTGATTGCCTACAAGCAGCCGGTGACGCGAGGCGATATTGAGCAAGTGCGCGGAGTCAGCGTGAGCCAGAACATTATGCGAACCCTGCTAGAGCGCGACTGGATACGGGTGGTAGGTCAGCGCGAAGCGCCGGGACGACCCTCTATGTACGGTACCACCAAGGCTTTTCTCGATTATTTTGACCTTGCCAAACTCGAAGACCTGCCGCCGCTTGAAGAAATCAAAGCCATGATCGAGCCAGCACTGGTAGCAGAGGGCGGCGCGAGCGTTGACGGCGCCGGAGATGCCAATGAGGATCAAGGTGCCTCGGAGCCAACGGACCCAGCCCATGAGCCGGAACCAAGCGCGGCACCCGAGGCCGAGCAGCCGACCCATTCATGAGAAAGTCGCAAATATCGAAGAATGTTGAGGACGATTCGCAAAAGCTGCAGAAGGTTATTGCCGCCAGCGGTCGAGGCTCACGGCGTCAAATAGAAAACTGGATTGCAGACGGTCGCGTTAGCGTCAACGGCCAAGTCGCCCACCTTGGACAGCGGGTTAGTTCCCATGACGAAATCGTCGTAGACGGTGCGGTTGTTGAGACGGCAACCGCCAATGCGCCCCAGGTGCTGGTGCTGAACAAAGCTGCAGGCCTCGTCTGTAGCCGCCGCGATCCTGAGGGTCGGGGTACGATCTTCGATCAACTGCCGCGCCTGCAGGATAGCCGCTGGGTGACGGTGGGACGTCTGGACATCAATACGACCGGGCTGTTGCTGGTCACCAATGACGGTGCGCTAGCCCATCGCATGATGCACCCCTCCACGGGTCTTGATCGCGAGTACGCGGTGCGCGTCAATAAAAAACTGGACGACGACGAAATTGCAAAGCTAAAAGCCGGCGTTGAAATCGAAGGCGAGACCATGCGCTTTAGCGATGTGCGCTATTACAACGGCAGCGAGTCGAATTTTTGGTACCACGTTGCGCTGATGGAAGGACGTAACCGCGAGGTGCGCCGTTTGTTTGATAGCGCGGGCTGCACGGTGAGTCGGTTGAAGCGCGTCCGCTACGGGCCGGTGATACTGCCTTCTTGGCTAACCGTTGGGCATTGGTCATCCATGCAAACGGACGATCTCAAAGCGCTTTATAAAATGCTTGGGTTTGCCTATCCCAAGGGCGCACCGTCAAAGACGAAGCGCTCCAAGATAGCCAAAACCAGCTGTCTGATTCCCTATCCCCAGCTGGATAAACGGCCAGCGCCTAAACGCTAAGCTTCTTAAGCCGCAGGACTAGACCCACTGCAGGTTGTCGCGCCAATTGCGGCAGTCGATTTGCTGGCCCGTCACCAGTTCCCCGGGATCGCCATTTTCCCGAATGGGGTGCTGGAGCAGTAAGAACAACTCCATATGAGCCTCCGGGATAGGCAATGTGGCTGGGTCCTCCAGTGGATAGGCCTCTTTGCGCATGTTGGTTCGGGTGCCACCGGGGTTCACGCTGAATACCTTGATGCGACCGGCGGTCTCGGTTTCATCAGCCAGCACCTGGCTCAAGCCCTCCAGCGCAAATTTCGAGGCAGCGTAGGCTCCCCAATAGGCGCGTCCCACCCGACCCACACTGGAAGAGGTATGAATCACACTGGCGCTGGCGCTGGTGTCGAGCAGGTTAAACAGGGTGTGATTGAGCAGAAATGTCGCGTTTACATTGGTTTGCATCACCCTTTGCCATTCGTCAAAGGCATAATGGGCCAGGGGCGCACGCGGACCCAGCCGCGAGGCGTGGTGCACGATACCGTCGAGTTTGCCAAAGGCCTCGCCAATGGAGTGAGCCAGATTGTTGGCGGTTTCCATATCCAATGTCTCGAGGTCGCAGGGCACGATCACGGGTTGGGTTGCCGTGTTTGCGCTGATCCAATCGTTAATGGCTTCAAGCTTCGATCGCGTACGACCCAGCAGGACGACGGTGGCACCAAAGCTGGCATAGGTTTTGGCAGTAGCCGCCCCAAGACCGTCACCTGCACCGGTTACCAAAATCACCCGGTCATTAAGAGCTCTGGGTTCAAAAGCATGACGCCAGCCCTGGGCGTGTTCGGCCAGTTCAGGATAGTGGGCAAGGTGAGCACCCAGGGTTTGGTTGGATTGGCTCATAGCATCTTCAATCGCTTTTTTGGTTCGTTTTAGATAACGGGTCGGGTCGTCGCAGGCTGGGTTCAGGCCGGTTTCTTCGCATGCACAATGTAGTTGGCAGAGGTGTTGTTGTTCAGCGCAGCATTGCGTGTAACGGGGTTGTAGCTCATGCCGCGAATTTCCTGCAGTTCTAAACCGGCATCGCGAATCGCACCAGCCAACTCAGACGGTTTGATGAACTTACTGTACTCGTGGGTGCCCCGGGGAAGCATGTTGAGCACGTACT
>JADHNQ010000114.1 GCA_016779425.1 Pseudomonadales bacterium
TTGAGCAGAGCCTGTTGGCCGGGCATGGAGTAAGACTGCACCACAGTCATGCCAAGGCCCCATGTGATGACGCTGGCGACACCCAATAGTTGCCATTGTTCCATCAATACCAGGAACAAAGGAAAGATAGGCGCGACCAAGTAAATGCGTATGAGCATCTGTCGTGCATCGTTGCGATCTGCACTGGCACCTCCAGCGAGCATCAACAATACGCCGGGCAGGCCGATGACTGCCTGAATCAACCCCACCTGATCTGCCGGCAATTTCAATATGCCGATAAGAATCCAGCTCAACAGCAGTTGCTGCATCGCCAAGGCCATGCCGGAAAACCCCGTAGAGCCCAGGTAGGCGCGAAACGCGGCATCGCGCCATATCGACGGCTTGGTAGTGTGATCAGACATAACGCTCCCCCGATTCGAGAATGTTACGCTCGCTGAAGCAACGCAAGCCTTGACTGTGCCAAGAAAAAATAGACCTAAACATCCATTAAGCCCGGTGCATGAGCTCGCAAACGAAAAAGCCGGAGCAAGGCCCCGGCTTCTTCTCGACTCGCGCGAGATACGCTTACTGAATTTCTAGCAGCTCTACCTCAAAGACCAGGGTCGCATTTGGAGGTATGGCACCTCCTGCGCCGCGCTCGCCGTAGGCCAGTTCCGGAGGTATCACCAAGCGCCACTTAGAACCAACGCCCATCATTTGCAGGGCTTCGGTCCAACCAGCGATCACTCGGTTTACTGGGAAAGAAGCGGGGCTACCGCGTTCCACGGAGCTGTCGAAGACCGTGCCGTCGGTGAGAGTGCCGTGATAATGCGTGACCACTGTGTCTGTTGCCGATGGCATGGGACCTGTGCCTTCAACCAACACTTCATACTGCAGTCCCGAAGCCGTGGTCGTGACTTCTGGGCGAGCGGCATTTTCTTCCATAAAAGTTTCGCCGGAAGCCGACTTTTCCTGCATTAGGGCCTCGCTAAGCACGGCCATCAGCTGCTCTTCGTTTTCCTCCGGGACTTGGGACTCCTTCCCAGCGATGGCGTCGCGGGCACCCAGTTCATAGGCCTGCATATCGATCACATCACCGCCCTGAGCTTGAATATTCTGCGCCTGACGGAATCCGATCAGATAACTTGCACTCTCCACCTCAGATGTTGCATCGAATGACTTTTCGGACATATTGCTCTCCGGTTGCTGGCAGCCAGACAAAATCACACCGACAAGCAATGTCAAAATAAGCGCCAAAGATTGATTAAAGGGGTTTTTCATCGAAGTCTCCGAGTGAAATATATTTAAGGTTGGAACAGTTTCAGGCTCTTCACGCCACGTCCCTCGATGGATAGACTCAGCGCTAACGGGAGGCTTCCCGGTACGAGCCAGCGATGCTTCACGAGCGCCGCCAGCGAAGCGACCGGCGCCTCCGCCCTGCAAAGGATACGTTACACAGCGATACATTTATACGTTACGGGTTTGTCTCTAAAGCCTGAAACGTTTGTCCGAGCTTTGCTTCTTGCGCCCACACGGTGCTTCGGCGATGTTGGCAACCGAATAACGAGCACCCATATATGTTGAACCGAGATCTTGTGCCGAACCTGATAAAACGCGCACCCCGCCAACACAGCGAGCTCACCTTTGCGGCGGGGGGCATCCTGTTATCTCTCGCTTTGGCGCTTGCTCTTTTTTTGCCAGCAAGCACCCACGCGGACGGGTCTGACATTGAGCCGAGCGACACCGACGTTCAAGCACCGTTACTCGCGCCTCTCTCTACCCACTCTCGCACCGCACAAATCGTGGTACAGCAGCTGCGCCGGAATCACTATGTCGACCTGAAAGTGAACGATGCGCTCTCTAGCGCCATGTTTGATAACTACCTCGAGGCGCTGGATCCAGGTAAATACTATTTCCTAGCGTCAGATATCGCGGAGTTCGAAGGCTACCGCTATGAGCTTGATAACGCGCTTCGGCGGGGCGATTTGGTGCCCGCCTACCGCATGTTTAATCGTCTGCAGCAGCGGCTGATCGAGCGCACTAAGTACATGCAGCAAGCCATCGATTCAGGCCTTGAAAGCCTAGACTTCAATACCGATGAGGTTATCAACATCAAACGCGAGAGCGTTCCTTGGCCCACTGATCTCACCGCCCAAAATGATCTCTGGAATCGGCGCCTCAAGTCCCAGGTGCTGCGAATGAAACTCAACGACACGGATCTGGAGGAGATCGCTGAGACGTTGGCGAAGCGCTATCGCAACCAGCAAAAAATCGCGCTGCGCAATCGCAGCGAAGATGCATTCCAAACCTTTATCAACGCTTTTGCTGCGACCTTTGACCCTCATACCCAGTATTTTTCACCGCGCTCGTCAACCAACTTCAACATCAATATGTCGCTGTCCTTAGAGGGCATCGGCGCTGTGCTGCAAAGCGATGAAGATGCCACCAAGATTTTACGCTTGGTCCCGGCGGGGCCTGCGGATAAATCCGGCGCCCTGAAACCCTCTGATGTCATTTCAGCGGTTGGTCAGGGCGACGCTGGCCCCATGATCGACGTGGTTGGCTGGCGTCTTGATGACGTTGTCGAACTGATTCGAGGCCCCAAGGATTCAACCGTGCGCTTAGCGGTACGCGATGCCGATGAACAAGTCAGTGAAACCAAAATCGTCACCATCGTGCGCAATACGATCAAGCTTGAGGAGCAAGCCGCACAGGCCAGCGTGATTACCGTCAACGAAGGCGAGACCTCCCGGCGGATTGGTGTAATCGACATCCCCACGTTTTATCTCGACTTCAAAGGCCAGCAAGAGCGCGACCCGAATTATCGCAGCACCACCAAGGATGTGCGTAAATTGGTAGATCGCCTTGTAGAAGAAGGGATCGATGGTCTGGTCGTCGATCTTCGAAACAATGGCGGCGGATCGCTGCAAGAAGCCGACACACTCACCTCCCTATTCATTGCGTCTGGACCAACGGTGCAAGTTAAAGCGAGTCGCAGCCGGCCAACAATCTATAGCAATGATGACGATAACGTCATCTACAGCGGCCCAATGGCCGTCCTTGTAAACCGGCTGTCCGCATCGGCATCGGAAATTTTTGCCGGTGCCATGCAGGACTACGGCAGAGCACTCGTCGTGGGCGGTCAAACCTTTGGTAAGGGCACCGTACAAACCATGATTCCCCTCAACCGAGGACAGCTCAAATTGACCGCAGCGAAGTTCTACCGGGTTTCAGGACAGAGCACCCAGCACCAGGGCGTCATTCCCGATATCGACTTCCCGTCACTTTTTGACAAGGAGAATATTGGCGAGAGCACATTAGACGGTGCGATGCCATGGGATGTTATTGATGCGGCGCAGTACGCCCCCTTCGGCGAACTCAGCGCCTACGTTGCGGATCTGCAAGCAAATCATCTGGCTCGTACCACCAACGATCCTCACTTTAACTATTATCGGGGGCTAATGGTCAAGGCGGCGGAAAAGTCAGCAAGGACTTTTCTATCTCTGAACGAATCAAAGCGGCGCGAGGAGAAACAGCAAGACGATGCTTGGCGTCTTGAGCTGGAAAACACCCTGCGCGCGGCTACCGGCAAGGTTGTTGCGAAGACCCTCGACGAACTCGAAGAGCTGCAGGAGGCCGAGGCAGATGCGTTAGATGGCGACACTACCCCTGCCACAGAAGCCGAAGAGGCGGATCAGGAGGTGGTCATCGGCGATAGCGAAATGCAAGACGCCGAAGAAATCGCGGTATCTGATGACATTGAGGAAATCGGTGAAGATCCCATGCTTCGTGAAACCGGGCGCATTGTCAGCGACCTGATCGACCTGCTTAACGGCGATCGCCCCCGAATGACGCCGAACCAACCTATGACAGCAAAAGCCGCACCCAAAAAGCCGATACCTGCGGGCTAACGCCCGCATATGAGTATTCATAGCGCGGTCATGCCTCCTTTTTTGGCAACCTGAAACTTAGGCAGTCGATTGTGGGCCGCCGCCAGCGAATCCGTGTAAAAGGCCTGACAACGTGTTCAAAACCACACCGTTTAAGATCTTCCCAGGCGGTCACGGACAGCCGGTCAGAAATGACTTGAGCGCAGGCCACCGCGGATTAGACTGAGGCGATGGCAGACAGCAAATCAGGTCGCGGCAAGTCCCGCAAACCGTCCAAAAACCACCCTTGGAAACTGGGCCTCTCCGGACCGGTGTCCTACGGTGGAAAGAGTCGGGGTAGCTGGGGAGGCTTCTACCGCCCACCGGAAAGTGCCAGCCCCGTCAAAACTCTGAGCCCTGCTGAGATTAAGGCCTTGGGGTTAGATTTAGTGCTGCCCATCGAAGAAATCATCGAAGCGCGGCGCATGTGCCAGCAGCTTCATCCAGACCGCGGTGGAGACCCTGCAGAGTTCCAGTATTGGAAGGAGCGCTTGGATCGCCTGCGTCGGCGGGTGCGGAACTAACGACTTTAGAACGGGGGAGTTTTGATGAGTCAGGGAATAGCGGCAAAAATCGCCAAGGGCGCGCTGGCGTTTGTACTTGCTGGGCTTTGTGCTCTCGCACGGGCGGACGATGCATTGATTAACGAGGTCAGCCACCACTACGCAAAAAACGACGGCGTTAACATCCACTATGTAAAAACCGGTCAGGGGCCCTTGGTCGTCATGATCCACGGCTTTCCCGATTATTGGTACAGCTGGCGCGAACAGATGAACGCCCTCAAAGATCGCTTCACCGTGGTAGCCATCGATCAACGCGGCTACAACAAGAGTGACCAACCCGAGGGTGTTGCTGCCTATGCTATGCCAAATCTTGTCGCCGATGTTGCAGCAGTTATCCGTGCCGAAGGTGCAAAAAAGGCAACCATCGTCGGCCACGACTGGGGAGGCGCTGTAGCCTGGCAGGTCGCCTTCGCGCTTCCGCAAATGGTGGAAAATCTTGTCATTTTAAACCTGCCCCACCCGAACGGCATGGCCAGAGAGCTGGCTAGCAACGCCGAGCAGCAGCGTAACAGCGCCTACGCAAGACGCTTTATCGAGGGCAGCGCGAATGATCCAGAGATCCTCGGCGGTTACCCGATGACTGCTCAAACCCTGGCAAACTGGGTCAAAGATCCAGCAGCCAAGGTGCACTATGAGGCAGCATTTCAACGCAGCAGTTTCGCGGCCATGCTGAATTTCTACAAGGCAAACTATCCCCGCTCCGGGATCGACTCGGCGGTAGCACCGGCGACACCTCCGCCCCAGCTGGCCATGCCCGCGCTGATCTTTCACGGACTCGAAGATACGGCCCTGCACTCTGACGGGCTGAATAACACTTGGGATTGGAGCAAAAAAGATGTCACTATCGTGACGGTTCCGGGGGCAGGACACTTCGTACAACAAGATGCTCCAGTGCTGGTCGGTGAGACTCTGCGCTGGTGGCTATCGAGCCGCTATGGGCTATAGCTTTCTTTCGTCAGAAGCAGTTTTTATTTCAAGGGGAGCAACTTGTCAGGGTCTGCAGAGAATCAAATAGAGACACCCAAAGAATCACGAAACAGATTCAGTCCAGCCTACCGTAACTACGCCCTGGGCATATTGTTCGTTGGTTACATTGTTAATTTTGTCGACCGCTCCATCCTCTCGCTCTTACTAGAGCCCATCAAGCTAGAGTTAGCACTTACCGACAGCCAGCTTGGTTTGCTAGGTGGCCTCGCATTCGCGCTCTTTTATACATTTTTAGGCATACCCATCGCGGCGTTGGCCGACCGCCGTAGCCGCGTCAAAATTTTGGCGGTGTCCATGGTGATATGGAGTGCGATGACTGCCCTCTGCGGCTTGGCCAGTAATTTTTGGATGCTGCTCATGGCTCGCATAGGTGTTGGCGTCGGCGAAGCCGGCGCGAGTCCACCGAGCCATTCCCTGATTTCCGACTACTTTCCCATTGAGAAACGCGCCACCGCACTGTCGATATATGCCCTGGGCATTCCCTTCGGCACGATGATCGGCAGCTATGTCGGAGGCTGGGGAGCTGACACCATCGGTTGGCGCAACACTTTCTTTCTCGTGGGACTGCCGGGCATTTTTGTGGCGCTGGTTATTTTCTTTACCCTGAGAGAGCCGCCGCGGGGCATGTCGGATATCAGGCCGGGCCAAGGCAGCGCAAATACGGGGACAGCGCCCAGGACTGACGCGCCTCAAATAAGCGAAGTGCTCTCGCTGCTATGGGCAAAAGTTTCGTTTCGTCATCTCGCCTTTGCCGCTGGTTTACATGCATTCGTCAGCTACGGCGCCGGCACCTGGAATGCGCCATTTTTTATTCGCATACACAATATGTCGTCGACAGATTTAGGTGCAGCCCTGGCATTGGTGGCAGGTATTGGTGCCATAGGTACATTCTTTGGCGGCTATGTATCCGACAAGTTGTCGGATCGTACCGGAGACAAGCGATGGTATTTTTGGGTGCCGGGCATCGCTACCATCATCATGGTGCCTTTCCAGCTCGTTGCCTATTTGTATAACGACATCACTTCGGCCATCGCAAGCCTTTGCGTCGTGGCAATTATGGGTAGCGTCTATCTGGGCCCATCCTTTGCCATGACTCAAGCCCTCGTGTCTTTGCGAATGCGCGCGGTGGCTTCCGCTATTTTGCTTTTCGTTCTCAACCTGATCGGCATGGGCCTGGGCCCCTGGTTTGTGGGCATCTTGAGCGACCTCCTCATGCCAAGCATGGGGACAGAATCGCTTCGGTATGCCCTATGTGTCGCCGTCTTAGTCAATCTTTGGGCGGGTATCCACTACTTGTTTGGGGCCAGGAGTGTGCGGGGCGACCTACTCGAAACTGAGGCGATGAATGCGAAACTGGCCTGACCAAAACGCAGGTTAAGCCGCAGCTAAGTAATTTGGGGAGCACATGTATCCAGGACATTGGGCCAAATTAAAACCTGATACGCCGGCGGTGATCGACGCAGCCTCTGGCATGCAGGTCAGTTGGAAGATGCTGAATGAGCGATCCAATCAGGTCGC
>JADHNQ010000115.1 GCA_016779425.1 Pseudomonadales bacterium
GGCGTAGTCGCCAATAACCTTGCGGTAGTGAACGCCCAGGTGTTAGCAGCGGCTACAGGTGGTGCAGATACAGTGCCAGAGATCCAAGCACTTACGATAATCAGGATCGATCCAATTGAACTTAGCGAGCTGGAACAAAGCACCGATAATCGCGGTTTTGTTATTAATGGTGAAACAAGGTTTGACGATTCTGGCCGATCGCTCAGCAGCGCCGGGGATGTGAACGGCGATGGACTCGATGATCTGATTGTTGGTGCCCCAGGGAATGATACAAACGGTGATCGCAGCGGTGCTAGCTACGTAGTGTTTGGTAGGACTGATGGCACGGCAGTAGAGCTCTCTGCTATTGCAGCCGGCACTGGAGGGTTTGCTCTATACGGTGTGTCAGCGACTGACCAATCGGGCCACTCGGTGAGTAGCGCTGGGGATGTGAATGGCGATGGATTGGATGACTTGATTGTTGGTGCCTATCGAGATGATCCGAATGGTGACAGTAGCGGTGCCAGTTTTGTGGTGTTCGGTAAAACCGATAACACGGCGGTACAACTTTCTAATGTTGAAGCGGGTACTGGCGGGTTTGTGATCAACGGTGCACAGGCAGGCGATGACTCGGGCTTTTCGGTCAGCGGCGCTGGAGATGTAAACGGCGACGGCCTGGATGACCTGATTGTAGGGGCGAACGGCATTTCCCGAGCATATGTGGTTTTTGGTAAGGCCGATCAAACAGCAGTGGAGTTATCGGCTGTGAACTCCGGCAACGGCGGCTTTCTCATCCAGGGCGCGTCTACCGGTGATATTACGGGCGAGTCGGTCAGCAGCGCTGGGGATGTGAACGGCGATGGCCTCGATGACCTGATTGTCGGCGCGCGTTTCGCCGATCCCAACGGTAGAAGCAGCGGCGCAAGCTATGTGGTGTTTGGCAAGGCCGACGGCACGACGGTGGCAGTCTCGGATTTGGAATCTGGAACCAGCACGAGCGGTTTTGCAATCAACGGTGTGGCAGCCGACGACTTATCGGGTCGTTCGGTAAGCAACGCCGGGGATGTTAACGGTGATGGCTTGGATGATCTGATCGTTGGCGCGCCATTAGCGGATTCTAACGGTGCAGACAGCGGCGCAAGTTATGTTGTGTTTGGTAAGGCCGATAACACCGTGGTGGAACTTTCTAATGTTCAGGCGGGCGCTGGCGGCTTTGTGATTAACGGTGTGGCAGCGGGTGACAACGCGGGAACCTCGGTCAGCAGCGCTGGGGATGTGAACGGAGATGGTCTAGATGACCTGCTTGTTGGGGCATATCGGGATGACCCTAACGGGCTTGAGAGCGGCGCCAGTTTTGTGGTTTTTGGTAAAACCGATTCAACGGCAGTGGAGCTATCTGAGGTGGAAACCGGAGTTGGCGGCTTTGTGATTAACGGTGTGGCAGCGGGTGACAACGCGGGTGTTTCCGTCAATAGCGCGGGAGATGTAAATGGCGACGGTTTTGGCGACCTGTTTGTTGGGGCAAATCAAGATGATCCTAACGATATAAGCAGCGGTGCCAGTTTTGTTATCTTTGGCGGTCAAGGCACCATTGCAACCGTCGGTACCACCAATGCGGATATCCTTGCGGGTACAGACTCAGCCGATCAGATTGTTGCCGGTGCGGGTAACGATGTGGTCACAGGCGCTGGCGGCGCTGACGTGTTGCGCGGCGGTGCTGGCGATGACGACCTGGGAATCAGCGATGCTAGCTTTGCGAGCATAGACGGCGGCCTTGGCATCGATATCCTGCGTTTGGATGCGAACTTTGCCCTTGACTTGACCGGCATTGCCAACAACAAACTCGAGAGCATTGAAGCCATTGATCTCAATGGCCAAGGCGGCACGTTGACCCTGGGTCTGAGTGAGGTGTTGAGTCTGCCGGGTAGTGAGGGTGAAAACCGCCTAATCATTCAGGGTGATGTTGGCGATAACCTGAACATTACCGGAGCGGGCTTTACCGACAGTGGCAGTGACCAGACCTTAGACGGTGTGACCTACAACGTTTACGTTGCCGCAAGCGGCAACGCCTCGGTTCAGCTTTTGATCGAGCAAGATGTGTCGGTAGTACTCTAGAGCACGTTGGTAGAAGCTACGTGAGTCTTGGATCTTCAGCCCTTGGTCTATGGTTTCTGCCATAGGCCATAGGCCATAGGCCATAGGCCATAGGTCATAGGCCACAGGTCATAAGTCATGAGTCATAAGTCATAAGGCTAAGCGCCTCGCTACTAGTGCTTGTGCGCTGTTGAGTGGCGTGGGTCTCGCGCAGCAAACAGCGTCCGGCGGTTTGTACCAGTTTATTTGGGTCTTGGGGTAATTGGGGCCCCAGGCGACAAGGGGCTCAGTTGATATGGGTTTCGGCAACCCGCCCCAGTTCTATCACACTGAGTTTGCCGCCACTGTTGTCCAGTGTGGTGACAGAGCAATTGTCCGGCCCGAAGATGCGCATGCGGTCGTCTTCCATGGCTGCTCCCACTGCAGCGTTTATGGCGACGTAATGACTGAAAATAATGCAGTCGTGCTCACAGCTGAGTAAGAAATCCGCCAGGTCTTGACGCCACTGCTGCACCGATCTGTCCAACTCGGACCAAGTGCCCGCCATGGCTTGGCTGAGCCACGTGGCTCTGGCTTCGAGGTCGTCGGTAGGT
Source organism: Pseudomonadales bacterium (assembly GCA_016779425.1). Lineage (GTDB taxonomy): Bacteria > Pseudomonadota > Gammaproteobacteria > Pseudomonadales > Azotimanducaceae > UBA4421. The sequence continues at coordinate 2,667 of JADHNQ010000115.1, forward strand.
GACGGAATTTCCGCGACCCTTGGCTCAAGGTCGATGGGTGTCTGCCACAGGTCTGCCAATGCCTGAGCCGTTTCAAAGGCTCGCGCCATCGGACTCGACAGCAGTTCAGGGCGCTGACTGTGCTGTGCATCGAGCATGGCTGCCACCGCTGCCGCCTGTCGGCGACCCAAATCATCTAAGCCCGGGTCTGGGTGAGCGCCAAATCCAGCCGCTGCTTTACCGTGTCTGACAAGTTGGACGGTTGCCATCTTTCTACTGCCCTTTTGAAATGGGTTCTCTACAATGCTGCTTTGCTAATCAGAAGATAGGAACAGCTGTGACGGATCACAATGCCTCAGGACTTAACCCGCACATGACACCTGATACACAAGTGAGTGTGCGCGAGGTGTTTGCAATTGATCAAGACCTGATGGTGCCCGCCTTCAGCGAGCGTTCAGAATATGTCCCCGACGCTGATCCTGACTACCGCTTTGACCGCGATACGACTCTCGCTATTTTGGCGGGTTTTGCCCACAACCGGCGAGTCATGGTGCAGGGTTATCACGGTACCGGCAAATCGACACATATCGAACAGGTGGCCGCCCGGCTAAACTGGCCCTGCATACGCGTCAATCTAGACAGCCATATTTCGCGCATCGATTTAATCGGTAAGGACGCCATCGTGCTGCAGGATGGCAAGCAAATTACCGAGTTCCGCGAGGGCATTCTGCCGTGGGCCCTGCAGAATCCAGTGGCCCTGGTCTTCGATGAATACGATGCCGGTCGACCCGACGTTATGTTCGTGATTCAGCGCATATTAGAAGTTGAAGGTAAGCTGACGCTGCTCGACCAAAACAAAGTAATTACTCCCCATTCGCATTTTCGTTTGTTTGCTACCACCAATACTGTCGGTCTAGGCGACACGACAGGCCTCTACCACGGCACTCAGCAAATAAACCAAGGTCAAATGGATCGCTGGAGCATCGTTTCCACGTTGAACTATCTAGAGCATGAAGCCGAGAGCAATATCGTTCTTGGTAAGGTGCCTTCCTACAGCGCAAGCGATGACGGCAAGCGCGTTATCGGCAACATGGTGAGCGTTGCTGACCTAACGCGTAAGGGCTTTGTCAACGGCGATGTCTCCACGGTCATGTCGCCGCGCACGGTACTGACCTGGGCGCAAAATGCCGAGATATTCGGCGACGTGGGCTATGCATTCCGCGTGACGTTTTTGAACAAATGCGACGAGCTGGAGCGGGCTATTGTTGCCGAGTACTACCAGCGCTGCATGGGTGAAGATCTGGGTGATGCAACCGCAGGCATTACGCTGAAGTCTGCCTAATAGCGATATGTCTGACGCTGAAAATCCTTTAGAGCCGTTCAAACGAGCGACGACGGCGACGATTCGCGCCATCGCTGGCGACGATGAACTGGACGTCGTATTTGGCGCTGGCCCACCTGTAGTCCGAGGCGGCACTCTGCGTCTGCCTATACCCGCTGTGGGTGCGAATCAAACAGAAATAGATGCCGTGCGCGGGGTTGGCGATGAGTTTGCTCTGCGTTTCCGCCACCACAATGCCCAGCTGCATGCACGCTACAGCCCAGAGGGCGGCCCTGCCCAAGAAATGTTCGAGTGGATCGAGTCTGCCCGCATCGCCTCCATTGGTGCCATGCGCATGAAGGGTGTGGCGCAAAATCTGGATGCGCATCTTGAAGTGCAGTGTAAGCAGGCGGCCTTCGATACGATTACCGCAGAAACCGATGCGCCGCTGTCTGTTGCTGTGGGCCTGCTTGTCCGCCAACAGCTTACCGGGCGTGAGCTACCGCCCAGCGCGGAACACGTGGTGCAGTACTGGCGCGAGCATGTGCTGGAAAATGCGGGGGAGCATATTGAAGCCCTGCGTGAACACGTTACCGATCAAGACGCTTTCGCCAACCTCTGCCGCAATATTATTGCTGACCTGGGGCTGCCAATTGATCTCACTGATCCCAATGAAGGTGACACCAATCCCGAAGATATGGACACCATGGACCAGTCCGAGGAGGCGGATTCCGAGTTCAGCCCAGAAGATGTGGTGCTTGATGAAGATTCTGCCGGGGAAGAAAACAGTGACGGCGATGCCACCACGGTTGAGATGGACGCCCATGCAGATATGGAGGAAGGGGCAGGAGAGACAGACCCTGACGAGGCACCCATGCCCATGCCCGACGATGCCGGGCGGATTCCTGTCGACAACAACTACAAGGCCTATACCGAGCGTTTCGACGAAATCATCAAGGCAGAAGATCTGTGTGATGCGGACGAGCTGATTCGGCTGCGCCAGTTGCTCGATCAGCAGTTGCTGTCTTTGCAGCATGCCACCTCGAAGCTGGCCAATCGCCTGCAGCGTCGTCTTATGGCGAAGCAAAACCGCACTTGGGAATTCGACCTTGAAGAAGGCATTTTGGATGCCGCGCGTTTGACGCAAGTGGTGGTCGATCCCATGAACCCCTTGGCCTACAAGCAAGAAAAAGAAACCAAGTTCCGCGATACCGTGGTGACCCTGCTCATCGACAGTTCCGGCTCCATGCGCGGCCGCTCGATTACCATTGCCGCCATGTGCGCCGACATCATGGGTCGAACACTCGAGCGTTGCTCGGTGCGGGTGGAAATTCTTGGCTTCACGACCAGAGCCTGGCGCGGTGGTGAGTCACGAGAGGCGTGGATCAACGACAACAAGCCATCGAATCCCGGGCGGTTGAATGACCTGCGGCATATTGTCTACAAGGGAGCAGATGACTCCTGGTCGCGCTCGCGACGCAACCTTGGCTTGATGATGCGTGAGGAACTGCTTAAGGAAAACATCGACGGAGAGGCACTTATTTGGGCCCACAACCGGGTTGTGACGCGCCCAGAACAGCGCAAGGTGATGATGGTGATTTCCGACGGCTTGCCGGTAGATAACTCGACGCTGTTGGTGAACCCCAGCAATTTTTTAGAGCAGCATCTTAAGTACGCCATCAGCATGATCGAAGATCATTCGCCCGTAGAGCTGGTTGCGATTGGTATTGGTCATGATGTGACTCATCACTACAAGCGCGCGGTCACCATCACTGATGCGGAGCAGCTGGGCGGTGCCATGACCGATCAGCTAGCGGAACTGTTTGAAATCAAAGCCTGAAGAAATGGCCCCGGTGCAATGGCCGGGGCAGCTCGTTTGGTCGGTTAACCCACGACTTCCATACGGATAATCTCAGGCGCCCCACCCATTAAACCTTTGAAGCCAGCGCCCGATGCTTTGAAATGCTCTGACGCACCGTGCGCCGCCATGGCGTCGGCATCTTCGTAAAGCTCCATCACCGTATAGCCACCGTCGGCATCTTTGCAAAGTTTGTACAGATGACAGCCCGGTTCGTTGGCGTTGACCTTGGCGGCCAGATCCAGCATCACTGCCTCAAATTCTTCTTCTTTCCCAGCAAGCACATTGAGCTTGGCGATCACTGCAAGCATGTCTCTCTCCTCTATCAGACGAAAATGTAGAACAAATTGCCAACAACCCGAACACAGCAAGCAGACATGCGCTAAGGTTTGAAGCGGTCTGAGGATAAGGATTCCAATGCAGCGACGCAAACTACTGGAGGCGCTAGCGCGCTATGTCCGGCGCTACCCAGACGAGCAGGCGACGGCGGATCGTTTTAGCGCATTGCTCAATGATCACCCAACGTGTTTTGAACGCGATTGCTGGGCCGGACATATCACGGGTTCGGCGTGGTTAGTCGATACCAGTAAAACCCAGCTGCTGCTCACTCACCATCGCAAGCTGAATATGTGGCTTCAACTTGGCGGGCACAGTGATGGCGAGACCGATACCGCCGCGGTTGCAAAGCGCGAGGCGCTGGAAGAATCCGGACTGACCGTAAGCCTGATCAGCGACGAGATCTTTGACATCGATGTACACGAAATTCCAGCGCGCAAGGATGATCCTGCCCACGAGCACTTTGATATTCGTTACATGCTGCAAGCCCGGCACGATGATTTTGTTGTAAGCGCCGAATCCATCGATTTGGCATGGGTGTCCATTGAGCAGCTTGAGTCGTACACCGAGGAAGAATCCATCTTGCGAATGCGGCGCAAGTGGCGGCAAAAAGTCCAGCTTGAGGTTTAAAACCCTCGCACGCCCGCCCGGAAATCGTGTTGACTGTCACAGCGATATCACAATTACCGAGGAATAATGCCTTGTGACTGGAGACTGCATACCCTAGGCTTGCAGATCTCGCCCGATTGTACTTGGTACACCT
>JADHNQ010000116.1 GCA_016779425.1 Pseudomonadales bacterium
CAACGCGCGCAAATCGTTAAAGGATGGTTCGATGGAGACGAGACTTACGAAAAGATTTATGACGTCGCCTGTTCCGACGGACTAGAGGTAGATCCACGTACGCATCGATGCCCCGACAATGGAGCCACTGTGGATCTGAACGACTGCAGCGTTTCCACAGACAAGGGGGCCACAGAACTCAAAGCCCACTGGCAAGATCCAGACTTTAACCCGCAGCACGAGGCCTTCTACTATCTTCGAGTGCTGGAGAATCCAAGCTGTCGTTGGTCAACTTGGGACGCCATCGGCCTGGGTATCACACCCAACCCGGATCTGCCGGCGACTCAGCAAGAACGAGCGTGGAGCTCGCCTATTTGGTACGAACCCGCACGATGAGCCGAATTATCTAGGGCCACTTCGATGGGCAGTCGGTCATCGTTGGTAGCCGACGCTAGAGCACTCGCCGAGCATCCTCAGGTCAGATGTTGGCTTCTGGGTGCCGCGTTTGGTCCTGGTTAGGTTGAATTGGATCGCCAGTCCTTTCTGGCGTAATAGCAGGCTGCCTAGCTCGACGGTTTGTTTGTCGTTAGAGTGAATCTTACCGCGGATAAAACGATCTGAAATCGTCAGCGATTTGAGCGGCAAAATCGTCAGGTGATCCGCGTAAATATGCAGAACAGGGTCATTCCCCTGGGGGTGCAAGCCTACTCGCAACGACGGATTTATCAGCACTGGTGGTTCACTCACCCCCGAATAAGCGGCTACGTAACACTCAAAGGCGTCGTTGCTAAACCCATATGTCGATATGGGTAGTGCCAGAAAAAGAACAATAGGACACAGACTTATTGGCGATAGCCTTTTGATATTGGTATTTCTCATTCTGGGCTTAGCTGCTCCCTGCCAGTACACTCACTTGATTATGATTATTCATCAGTCCCGATATTGGCAGAGCAAGTGACCCTTAACTCGAAGGCCTCCAAATCATTTTCCGCTAGCTTGGACCAATGACTTCCATGTCTACGCGGTGGAATGGCGGCCTGACGAAATACGATGGTTCGTCGATGATAAGGAATACGGCCGGGTAACGCCCCAAGACATCGAACCCTATCCCTGGGTCTTCGATGAAAGGCCTTTTTACTTGATTTTGAATTTGGCGCTTGGCGGTAGCCTGGGTGGTAAAATCAGGAAATCGGATCTGCCAGGCAATTTATTTGTCGATTACGTCCGCGTACACCCGTTGGATTGTGAGTAGGATTCTCTGTGACCCGCTGGGGCAATACCGGCGAAAATTTTTTACGTAACGCGCAGCATCTAAGCGCCTATTGGGTCCCAGACCCGGAATACGACAAATGAACCATGTGATTACGACTGTCACGCAACGCATCGCTGAACGAAGCGAGAAGTATCGGCAAGCCTATTTAGCCTTAATCAGCGCTAACAGTCACGGTCAGCCGCCGAGAAACAAGCTCTCCTGTGGCAACATGGCCCATGGATTTGCCGCCTGTGAAGGCAGCGACAAAGAAAAGATCCGCCTCGTTGATGCGCCAAATATCGGTATTGTGACCGCCTACAATGACATGCTTTCGGCGCATCAGCCCTATGCCGAATATCCAGAGTTGATCAAGCAACATGTCCGAGGCATGGGCGCAACGGCTCAGGTTGCTGGTGCGGTTCCCGCCATGTGTGATGGTGTGACCCAGGGCCAAGACGGCATGGAGTTAAGCCTCTTTAGTCGCGACCATATCGCACAGGCGACGGTGATCGCTCTGTCTCATCAAATGTTCGATGGCGTCATCTGTCTGGGAATTTGCGACAAGATTGTGCCTGGCTTGCTTATGGGGGCCCTGCGCTTCGGGCATTTGCCGATGTTGTTCATACCCGCAGGTCCCATGCAGTCGGGTATTACCAACAGCGAAAAGGCACGGGTGCGACAACTTTTCGCCGAGGGCAAGGTCTCTCGTGATGAACTGCTCGATGCGGAATCTGCTTCCTATCATTCACCAGGTACATGCACATTTTACGGCACTGCGAACAGCAACCAAATTTTGATGGAGGCACTCGGTCTTCAACTGCCCGGCGGTTCCTTTGTTAATCCAGGTACTGTGTTGCGAGACGCACTCACCGCGGAGGCGGCAGAGCACATCACCAAGGTGACAGCCCTCGGCAATAATCCAAAGCCCATTGGCAGAGCCCTAGACGAGCGCTCCTTCGTGAATGCGATCGTAGCCTTGCTCGCCTCGGGCGGCTCGACCAATCACACCATCCACCTAATCGCCATGGCGAGAGCTGCCGGTCTGATTATTGATTGGTCTGATTTCGATGAACTGTCTCGCGCGGTGCCCTTGCTAGCTCGGGTGTATCCCAATGGCCAGGCGGACATTAATCACTTTCATGCGGCAGGAGGTACCGGCTATCTGTTCGACCAGCTTATGCAGCACGGACTGATGCACAGTGATGCTCAAACGATTTGGGGACAGTCTCTCGCCGACTACGCGAGCGAGCCGCAATTCATCGACGGCAAGCTCTCATGGCGGCCGAGCGTCAAGCAAAGTCTTGACCCCGAAGTACTGACAGGTGTTTTAGAACCATTCGATCCAGAGGGCGGATTGCGGCTGTTGACCGGTAACTTGGGGCGCGGCGTCATCAAAATTTCAGCGGTAGCACCCCAGCATCGTCAGGTGCGCGCTCAAGCTGTAGTGATTGAGGATCAGCATGCGCTACAAGAAAAATTCGACGCCGGGGAACTGTCGCGAGACTGCGTGGTCGTGGTCCGGTTTCAAGGGCCCCAGGCCAATGGTATGCCAGAGCTGCACAAACTTACCCCGATTTTGGGGGTGCTTCAGGACCGTGGACATGCGGTTGCCTTGGTGACTGACGGTCGCATGTCCGGTGCGTCGGGCAAAGTACCAGCGGCGATTCATATAACGCCTGAAGCCTGCCAGGGTGGTCCCTTGGCCAGGATACGAAACGGCGACTGGATTTCGCTTGACGCCAGCGCAGGCACCCTCGTCGTGGAGCTCCGCGCAGATGAGTTGGCAGAACGCGAACTTGCTCCCTATAGCTCGACAAGTAGCTCAGGCGTAGGTCGCGAATTCTTTGGGCTATTCCGGCAGGCGGTTACCGGTGCGGAGCAGGGCGCTAGTGTGCTCTTTGAGGAACTTGGTGCGCCAGCAACCGTTACGGCTGCAAACCCAAACGCTGAAACGTTGCACGCTTAACGTGGGCTCAGACAACACAGAGGGAAAGCGGGCCTGGTCCTTGGTGGCCGATGTTGGAGGGACTAATGCGCGTTTCGCTGTTGTTGATTTAGTCACCGGACAACTGCAGGAGACCACTTATTTTTCCGTTGCCGAGCATCAGGTATTTGCTGACGTGATCGATCTTTTTCTTGCCCAGGCTGCATCAAGCGGCCAATGGGCAGAAGGTCCACAAGCTGCCTGTTTGGCGGTTGCCAGCCCTGTTGGCGGCGCCGACGAGAAACAACGGTTTCAGTTTACTAACAGCGCGTGGCGGGTCGATACCGCTAACATATCCCACCAACTGGGCGACATTCCCATTTTTGTGATTAACGATTTTGCCGCCATTGGGTACGCACTTGCGGCGCTGGAACCTACCGATTGCCATCAACTGGGTGGACACCTGCCGTTGGCCGATAGGCCCTCCGCGGTGCTAGGACCGGGTACCGGTCTTGGGGTATGCACTGTCCTACCAACCCAGCCTTCACCCACTGTTCTGGCGGGCGAGGGTGGCCATGCGGATTTCGCCCCGGTGGACACACAAGAGATCTCCGTGTTGAGCTGTTTGATGGAGCGCTTTGGTCGAGTTTCTTATGAGCGTTTGCTGTCAGGCGCAGGCATGCTCGCGATTTATCAGGCCCTTGCTCAGTTAGCCGGTCGTAGCCCCGAACATGAGCGCCCAGAAGACATTTATGGTGCAGCGATAGACGGTGTTGATACCTTAGCGATGCGATCTGTGCAGCTTTTTTGCCGAGTCCTGGGGTCTTTCGCTGGCAATACGGCTTTGACCGTGGGTGCCCGAGGCGGCGTCTATATCGCCGGGGGTATCCCAGCCAAAATCCTACCGATTTTGGCGGAAAGTGACTTTCGCCATCGCTTTGATTCAAAGGGCAGGATGCGCAGTTATCTCACGGACATACCCGTTTACATCATCACAGCATCGGATATCGGACTACGCGGTGCGGCTCAATTTTTAGGCACACGCGGGCAAGCTCAACAAACTAGGGCAACTCATGCAGGTAAATAGTGAGAATTTGCTGGAAATGACTTCCATCATGCCGGTGGTTGAAATCGCCGATGTGGACTGCGCCGTGCCTCTGGCTGAAGCCTTAAAGCAGGGCGGGATCGCTATCCTAGAAGTGGTTTTACGGACCCCAGCCAGCTTGGAGGCCATTTCGCGCATCCGTCAGGAGGTGACGGGCGTCATCGTCGGCGCAGGCACCGTGACGAGCCTCGACAAATTTCAGGCTGCGGTCGATGCTGGCAGTGAGTTTATCGTCACCCCAGGCCTGACCCCGGCCATCGCCCAGGCAGGTGCCGATTCACCCTTGCCGGTGTTACCCGGTATTTCCCGCGCCAGCGACATTATGCTCGGGCAGGAATACGGGTACCGCGCTTTTAAGTTTTTTCCGGCGGAGGCCTCTGGGGGTATCCCTGCACTCAAAGCCCTGGCAGGCCCCTTTGGTGACGTGGTCTTTTGCCCCACGGGCGGCATTGGACTCCATAACTTAGCGGACTATTTGAGATTACCCAGTGTCGCCTGCGTTGGCGGTTCTTGGCTAACACCGCTTGATTTACAGGGCCAGGGCGACTGGCAGGCGATTACGCAGCGAACGGAAGAAGCTGTGGCAGCTGCTCGTGGGGCCACCCAAGAGGAGGGCACCGGTGCAATCTAAACCCATCGACCTGGTTTTATTCGGCGCAGGTGGCGATTTAGCCCGTCGTAAGCTCTTGCCGGCCTTAATGCATCTGGAATTCGATGAACTGCTTCCTGAGAAACTCCGCATCTTGGCGCTGTCCCGCGAAGAAACGAATGTCGAGAATTTCATGGCCGGGCAGAAAGCCACGCTGCAAGCCTATTTGGGGGAGCAGCGCTGGTCGAAGGCGCTTTGGGAGATATTCTGTCAGCGTGTCCATTACGTGCGCGTAGAGTTCACTGAAGTTGATCAGTACGAGGTCCTGCACCAAGAACTGGATTCCGCCTCTACATCTGTTTTTTACTTCGCAACGCCGCCCAGTTTGTTTCAAGGCATCTGCGAAAACCTCAGTGCTGCCAGGTGTCTGAGTCAGAATTCCAGGGTCGTGCTGGAAAAACCCATCGGTCGAAACTTCGACAACTGCAAGGAAGTCAATCAAACAGTTGGGGAGTTCTTCGATGAAGAACGGATTTATCGAATCGACCATTATCTTGGCAAAGAAACAGTACAGAACCTGCTAGCCCTGCGTTTTGCCAATCGCTTTATCAACGCGCAATGGGATAACACCTGCATTGATCATGTGCAGATTACGGTTGCTGAAACCGTTGGAATTGATGGTCGTTTTTCTTACTACGACCAAGTCGGGCAACTGCGCGATATGCTGCAGAACCACCTCATGCAGTTGCTGTGTCTGGTGGCCATGGAGCCGCCGAACACTATGACCGCGGCGGATATTCGCGACGAAAAAGTAAAAGTTGTGCGGGCGCTCAGAGTCATCGACGAAACCAGTGTGGCTGACCATGTGGTGCGCGGGCAATACACCAGCGGCTGGTACCAAGCAGAGGAGCTAACAGGGTACTTGGAGCTTGAAGATGCCGATAATCCTCAATCCGATACAGAGACCTTTGTCGCGGTCAAAGCTTTCATCGACAATTGGCGCTGGGCCGGAGTGCCATTTTACGTCCGTACGGGTAAGCGCATGGGCGAAAAGGTCACGGAAATTGTGATCACCTACAAAACGCTGGCGCATAACATCTTTGCCTCCCACGAAAACGCCCCTAATCGGCTGGTGATCCGCCTGCAGCCCAACGAGGGTATTGAGATGCATATGCTTTCAAAGCAGCACGGTATTGAGGCGGGCACTGCGTTAACGCCTCAGACCCTTGATCTGAACTTTTTGTCGGCCTCGGGCATTGATCGCATACCGGATGCCTACGAGCGACTGTTTCTCGATGTATTCCGCGCGGATCAGTCTCTGTTCGTCGGACGCGAAGAGGTGGAACAATCTTGGCTTTGGTGCGATCGTTTGATCAGCGCCTGGGAGCACAACCGTTTGAAGGTAAAACCCTATGCTGCGGGCACCAAGGGGCCTGCGCAATCTGACCTGCTGATCGGTCGCGACGGACGCAGTTGGCATGAGTAGCGCCAGCGAATGCGATGTAAACCCACAAAAACGGATTTTCACCACTACTGAGGCCTTAGATAAGGCTCTGGCTCAATATGTTGAGAGAGCGCTCTTGGGGGCGGTAGGAAGTCGCGGCAAGGCAAGCCTCGTGGTCTCCGGCGGCTCGACGCCTCGCGGTTTTTTCAAACACTTGGCCGACAAAACATTGCCTTGGCAAAGTATTGATATCACGCTGGCTGACGAGCGCTGGGTGCCAGTTAACCACCCAGACAGTAATGAGAGACAGCTACTTGCACTGCTGCCGGAGCAGATCTCAGACCGCTTTCTATCGCTTCGCGGGGAAGGGGAGGATGCACTCGCTCAGGCTGCCTTTCTAAACAGACGGCTGGTGAACTATCCTCCATTCGACATAGTGATTCTAGGTATGGGGATCGATGGACATACCGCGTCGCTGTTTCCAGACGCGCCCCAGCTCTCCGAAGGACTCGATATCACTAATCCGAAGGCTTGCCTCGTTGTTGATCCGCCCCAAGCACCGCATCAACGCAT
>JADHNQ010000117.1 GCA_016779425.1 Pseudomonadales bacterium
TACTTCAACGGGGATGATGCCCGCTTACTGTCGCTTATTGAGGAGCAAGCCGGAGAGCATCCGCTGACTCGGGCCTTCAATGCGCAGCTGCTGGACCAGCGCAACCGCGCCATGGCGAAGACAATTCAAGCGTATCTAGCAAGCGATCAAAGTTATTTTGTATTGGTGGGGGCCGCGCATACCGTGGGTCCGCGAGGCATCGTCGCGCTGCTCGAGTCCGCAGGTTTTACTGGGACCCGCATTGCCTCAAATCAGACCATCCCCGAGTTGCAGCAGTAGACCGCGATGGATCAACGCTCTTTTCAGCCGGCCCTCGGTCTGTCGAATCCGAATCTGCAAACCATTGTCAGCAGCGTCGGCAGAAAAATCATCAAACCGGCATGGCTGCAAGACTTTACCCGCCGGTCGCAACGTCGGGACATTCGCGTTCAAGGTCAGCACCTGACGGCTCAATACGATTACGCGCATAACGACGACGCTGCATTGGTCATGATCATTCACGGGTGGTTGGGCAGTGCCGATTCCAGCTACGTACTGTCGACTGCTCACACGTTACAGACCGCAGGATTTCATGTTGCCCGCCTGACACTGCGCGATCATGGCGGCACTGCAGACCTAAACGAGGGTCTATTTCATTCCGCCATGACCGAGGAGGTCGTCGCCGCAGCCGAGTTCATCATGAATGACTTTGACTGCAATACCGCGGGCCTTGTGGGGTTTTCCATGGGGGGAAATTTTGCACTGCGCCTCGCAGCCCAGCTGCCTCAACTACATGCGCTGGCGATTTGTCCCGCCATCAGTCCTCAACATACCGTCGAGCAGATCGGCAGCAGCATCATCTATGAGCGTTATTTTCTCGGCAAATGGCGGGGGCTATGGCAGCAGAAGCAGGCAGCTTTTCCGCACTTATACGATTTTTCGTCGATGAATCGACTGGGTAGCATTCAGACACTTACGGAGTTTTTCATTAAAGAGCATACGGACTTTGAGAATTTGCAGGCCTACTATGCCGCCTACGATTTGCGCGGCGACACATTGCAAGGCGTCAACGCCACGGTGCTTGCTGCCTTCGACGACCCGATTATTCCTGCGGAGCACTACCGGTCATTGCCTACATCTATTGACGTCAATCTTACTCAGCGCGGAGGACACACTGCCTACATCAAAAATTGGCGACTCGAAAGTTGGGTAGACGACTACTGCCGCGCATTTTTTAGTGAGCGCCTGAAGTCATAAACACTGGCGACGGTTTCATTCTCAGCGGTTAGCCCTCTTGATGATTCTGGCTTCAACAACCTAGGCCCATAAGTTGGTCCCTCTTGGGCACGCAGATTCTTTGCGCAAACGCGCAAATGCAGTGCAGGTTTAGCCACACCCCGGTAAGAAATCCCATCGGCTTTCTCGCCCTGAAGCTCTGCCCCGAGTTTTCGCGCCACGGCCAAGCTGGCCGCATTTAAGGGGTCGATGTATAGATCAACCTGCTCGAAAAGGCCGCTTCGGAACACATAGTCGAGGGCGGCTCTTGCTGCCTGAGTACAGATACCCTTACCTAGCACCTGGCGTCTGAGCCAATAGCCCATGAGGCCGACGCCTGTCGCCGATTGGCCAATCTCTACGCTCCCCAGGATACAGCGTGACTCCTCGTCCGTAATTATCCAGCGGTAGGCCAATTGCTTTGCCCACAGGGCGCGACTCTCATCAACCCAGTGTCGGGCATCCCCTAGCGAGTAACGCGGAGTCGCCCATTCCAGCCATGGGCCTAGGTGACCAACGGATTGCAGTACCGCTGACTGCAGCTCAGCGGCGTCAGAGATTTTGAAGGGTCGGATGTGGATTTGCATAGAAACCTCCTGAATAGGCTTCTATTTCAAAACATTCCGACAAAAACACATAACCGCTCATCGCGTTAATGCAGCCTTTTATCAAGGCACAGATAATCGAGGCACAGACGATCAGTGGGCTGAGCACGGCTTTCACTCGTTTGGTGAAGCCTCTTTGTGTCGAAAGAAGTAGGCCAGGACCACCAAGACCGCTGCGATACCAAAGTAGTATTGGATCATGTAGGTGAATACTGGCGACATGCTCTCCAGACCACCATCCGTCGCCTCACCGCCGAGCAACCCTGCCAGCACGCCTCCGATGGCCGAGGCAAGAAACCAAAGACCAAACATCTGACCTACATAGCGTTTCGGCGAGTACCGAGAAAACGCCGACAGCCCGATGGGCGACAGGGTCAGTTCCCCCCAGGTTTGCAGCAAATAGGTAATAAGTAGCCACTGCAGTCCGATGGGTGCCGACTCCAGCGCCACACCAACGGCCAACAACATGACAACGAAGCTAAGACCCATAAACAGCAGGCCAAGGGCGAACTTCAACGGCAGGGACGGATCCATATTGCGCCGACCCAGGTAGGCCCAAAAAGCCGCGAACATTGGCGCGAAGACCACCACATATATGGGGTTAAAGAACTGCACCCATGAAACAGGCATGTCGACGCCCAAAAAATTGAGGTCGGTATAGTCGCGAGCAAACAAATTAAGCGAACCGCCGGACTGATCGAAGCCAGACCAAAAGGCAGCAGCGGCAATAAAGAGCAAAAACAGCAGCAGCACATTTTTTCGCTCAGCTGGGTTCAAACCGGCAAAGCCGTAAAGGTAGAGAAAATAAATGCCCGCGATCGTGGTCAGGGCATAGGCTAGATTCTCCGCGAATGCGCTCGCGCTTACCTCGATTACGCCGGTACCAAAGAGCATTACGACCAAGGCGGCAGCCAATCCGACGAACATTGCCCAACGACTCAGCTGATCCCGCCGAGCCTCAGGCATGGGGTTGGGCTCAAGCCCTGCCTCGCCGAGGAGGTGGCGTGTACGCACGTACTGAATAACACCCAGAATCATGCCGACACCAGCTGCGCCAAAGCCCCAGTGCCAGCCGATTTTTTCTCCCATGAATCCACAAACCGCGTAGCCGACCGTCGAGCCAATATTGATCGACATATAAAAAATCGTAAAACCCGCGTCACGACGCGGGTCATTGTCGGCATAGAGCTTACCCACGATGGTTGAGATATTGCTTTTCAGCAGCCCGCTGCCGATGGCCACCAAGCCAAGACCAAAAAAGAGTCCGGACTCAATCGGTACCGCTAGGGTCAAGTGTCCCAAAGCAATGATGATCGCACCGTAGAGCACCGCACGCTGGTGCCCGAACAGGTTATCCCCCAGCCAACCGCCGGGGACCGCCAAGAAATACACCATGCCAACGTAGATGCCATAGATCGCCTGGGCTTCTAGCGCGCTCATGCCCAACCCGGCATTGGCCATGGTCACCGCCCCGGTCATATACAGCACCAGCAGGGCGCGCATCCCGTAGTAAGACATGCGCTCCCACATCTCCGTCAGAAACAGGGTTCGCAGGCCAATCGGATGACCAAAGAATTCAGCGTTCGTTGCGGTCAATTGTTTGTCCTCAGTGGGGAATGGCGTCGATCCGTCTGCGGTATCAGCAAGTGGGCCAGTCCCCTGCCTTCGATAACATAGAAGGTAACTGCTTACCCAAGATCGGTTCCAGCCATGCGGCACCATCTAGCAGGGGTTGCATGGCCAAATCGTGTGCTACGTCACTTCGATTGAGCATATAGACCAAATCTTCTGTGGCGATATTACCGCTGGCGTTGGGTGCGAAGGGACAGCCGCCTATGCCGCCAATGCTGGCGTCCAGGGTTGCAACACCGGCTAGTAGACTGGCGAAGGCATTGCCGATGCCGGTATTTCGGGTGTCGTGAAAATGGGCGCGCATGGGCACATCACCGGCTAGCTTGCTCAGCGCCTCAAACGTTTGCTGCACCTGCCAAGGCACCCCGACACCAATGGTATCGGCTAGGGCTATTTCCACAGGGCCTGCGTCGAGCAGGGCCTCTGCCACTGCCAGAAGATTTGTCAGCGGCACCTCACCCTCGAAAGGACAGCCAAAGGCCACCGCCAGAGTCACTTGAACCGGAAACCCTGTTTGCTGCCCATCGCATATCACTTCCCTGGCCATGGCTACGGCATCCGCCACCCGCTGTCCCTGGTTGCGCTCGCCAAAGGTATCGCTTACCGGCACAACCAGACCGGCTTCATCCAGACGGGTTTCGCGCAGCCTGCGGTAGCCTCGCTCATTCAAGATCAAACCCGTGTAGCGAACATCTGATCGCTTCGGAAGACCAGCGCAGACGGCCTCAGCATCCGCCATCTGAGGCACCCGCTGAGGGTGCACAAAGCTGGTCACTTCGATGCGCTTGCTTCCCGATGCAAGGGCGTGGTCGATCAGCTGCAGCTTTTGTTCCGTGGAGACCAATACGTCCTCGTTTTGCAGCCCATCTCGGGGACTGACTTCCATGACGGTTACCGAGGCGGGCAGCATGGTATCGACCTAAAACCCTTCCCGAAGGCTGACGGTCTTGTTGAAGACCGGCGCACCACCGTCGGCTTGCTCGTCCCGATAAAAGTACCCCTGGCGCTCAAACTGAAAGCGCCTTGATTCGTGAGCCAGCAAGGCTGGCTCGGCCATGGCGTCCAGCCGCGTCAGTGAATTGGGGTTGATATCGTCCAAAAACGTTTTGGAGGAAGGGTTGGGCACATTGAACAAACGACCGTAGTCCAACACCGTAATCGGCACACCGGCGCTGGCATCCACCCAATGCACAACACCCTTGGGTTTAAGCCCCGAGGTATCCTGACCACTCTTGGAGTCGGCAAAGTACGTGCAGTTCAACTGCACCACATTACCGCTGTCATCCTCAATCACTTCATCGCATCGGATAATGTAGGCGTACCGCAGGCGCACCATTTCGCCTGGTGAGAGGCGTTTCCACTTGGGGGGCGGCTCGTTTGCAAAGTCGTCGTGCTCAATAAAGATTTCGGCGCCAAAGGGTAACTGTCGTCTGCCAAGATCCTGATTTTGGGCATGCCACGGCCCTTCCAGGGTTTCGCTTCCTTCGTAATTAGTGATAACGACCTTTAAAGGGTTGAGCACTGCCATACCCCTGGGAACACTCGACTCCAACTCTTGGCGAATGCAGAAATCCAGCAAATTCATCTCAATCACGTTGTCTTGCTTGGTCACCCCGATGCGCTGGCAAAACTCGCGTATGGCGCTGGCTGGGACACCCCGTCGACGCAGGCCAGCAATGGTGGGCATGCGAGGGTCGTCCCAACCGGTGACCAAGTGCTCGTCAACTAAGCGATGAAGCAGTCGTTTGCTCATTACGGTGTATTCCAGCCCAAGCCGCGAGAACTCGATTTGCGGTGGGTGGTAATTCATGTTGATGTTTTCCAGCACCCAATCGTACAGAGGCCGATGATCGGCAAATTCCAGCGTGCACAGTGAGTGAGAAATATGCTCGATGGCATCGCAAATACCGTGAGTAAAGTCGTACATGGGGTACACGCACCAGTCATCTCCCGTGCGTTGGTGCGAGGCGTGACGGATACGGTAAATCACCGGATCGCGCATGTTCAGATTCGGCGAAGCCATGTCAATTTTAAGGCGCGCCACATGGGTTCCGTCGGAAAATTCTCCGGCCCGCATGCGACGAAACAAATCTAAATTCTCGTCCACGGTGCGATCGCGGTAGGGACTGTTCTCGCCGGGCTGCGTTAAGGTGCCTCGCGTAGCGCGAATTTGCTCCGCGTCGAGGGAACAAACATAGGCCTTGCCATCGCGCATCAGCGCTTCTGCATAGCTGTAGATCTGCTCGAAGTAGTCAGAGGCGTGAGTAATGGTTTTCCACTGGAAACCTAGCCATGCCACATCGCGCTGAATCGACTCGACATACTCGTTGCTCTCCTTCACCGGATTAGTGTCATCGAAGCGAAGATAGGTTTCGCCGCCATACTCCTGGGCGACACCAAAGTTCAGGCAGATGCTTTTCGCGTGACCGATATGCAAGAATCCGTTTGGCTCAGGAGGGAATCGAGTAATAACGCCCTGATCCAGAGCGTTCTCCGCCAGATCGGACTCGATGCGCTGGCGAATAAAATCAGTGGTTTCGTTTTCCATGGCTACCTTAGTTATCGGGCACGCGGTCAAAGCAGGCATATGCCTGAAGCAATTGTGAGAGGTATGGGGTTGAAAAACTACGCTTGCGACGACAATTTTATGCGCAACCCTGGCATTTGAGCAGTCAC
The DNA here is from genome assembly GCA_016779425.1 of Pseudomonadales bacterium. Lineage (GTDB taxonomy): Bacteria > Pseudomonadota > Gammaproteobacteria > Pseudomonadales > Azotimanducaceae > UBA4421. The sequence goes on from JADHNQ010000117.1 coordinate 6,168, forward strand.
TCTTGAGTTCGGGAAAGAACACCCAGGCAAACGCGACTTCAGCACCACCCGCCACGACACGATGGCAATTCTTGGTGGTAGGCATCGCCGCCTGTGCGGCTCTTATATGGCTGGCTGTACCCCGGTCGGGGTCTGATATCGAAGCGCTCCTTGAACACCGCATTGGCGATCGCGTCTATCAGGTCATTCAACAAGACAATACCGTCGGTTACCTGCACACCCACACCGGTAGAGATGCCCAAGGCAATTGGGTGATGACCCAGCATCTGAACATCAACATGCTCAACGCTCCGCCCTACGTCTCCGAGCAGAGGCAGGTATTTGCAAAGACTGCGCCGCACAAATTGCTTGCCGCCAACTTAGATGAGAAACGCGCACATCAGCATCAAATCGTTGAGATCACCGCAGCCGAGACAGGCTACACCGTAGTTATCGAGCGCGATGGCGACACCGAAGTTGTCGAACGCCAATGGGAGTTTTCCCTGGCAGACCAGCTTCATTTAGAACAAAAATTGGGTGCCAGCCCAATTGTTGGCAGCGAGGTTACCGAGCGGTACCTGGATATTCCCAATCTGAGTATCCGCCATCGCCGCCACCGGATCATCGCAAGTTCTCGTTCCGGTCATACCCTGCAATCCGTCGAGGACGC
>JADHNQ010000118.1 GCA_016779425.1 Pseudomonadales bacterium
GCACCTTGCACAACGCGGTCGAGGCAGCAGCCTGGCTATTGCTGATCAGCACACTCATCTCAATGATCGACCGTTTACGGCATGTCATCGGGCACCGCTGAGATACGCATCAGCCGGTTTTAGCGTTGGCTTGATCGAAAAGCTCAGCGTTGGCTTTCGGCAGAAAGACCACACCTATCGCCGCATTAAACAGCACGAAAAACGTGTGCATGATCAGACTAAACACACCTACCTCGGGGAACTCAGGGAAAAGTACGGTCCACAACAGCAGCGCTCCTGCATGAAACGGCAGCGGAAGTGCGGCGGCGAGGAAGATCACCGGCAAGAAGGCAAGCATCTGCCCGAATCCGACATCGACGTTAAATAGCTGCAACGCGAACGTATAGACCATTACTGCGCCGAGCAGATTTGGCGCTTTGAAAAGCAGCAGCAACAAGTAATGAATGGGGCGCGCCTGACGAAACGCGCGAAATATCTGGGCATCACGGATTTTCGAGAACTCTCCAAAAACTCCCTTAAAAAACAGAATGTGAATGGGTAGATAACAAACTGCGATAGCAAAGACCGTAGGCAAAATTAGATCCAGACGAATTTGAGAAGATGCCTCTTGAACCAAGCCGTAATAAATCAGCACGCCAATGCCTGAAAAAAACAGCAGCTGATAAATCTCCATCAGACCGAGCATTACCATGGTAGACAGTGCCTGCCATCCAGGCACGTCGTGGCGTCGGGCGAGATAGAGGGACATCGCACCCTTGCCGACCTGTTCGTTGACTAAGGACAAAATATAGGCACTAGCGCGGATGGGCAGCACCTGCACCAGGCGCAGCTGTGGCGCATTGAACCAGCGAATAGCTCGCCAACTTGCGTGGGAGTCGACACTAAAGAAAAACAGCGAATAGGGAATCATCACCATTAACCAGACCGTCCAATCCGCATCCTGGAAAAAGCGCAGCAGATACTCTGCAACGGTCAGGCCTTCCCGGGCGGCGGTAGATTGCGTCCGATTAAAAACCAAGTAGAAGCACAGTAGCGTCAACGCCCAGGTTCCTACTTTAAAGAGCCAGCTCAGACCGGTTTTTGGTTTCTCTTCAGCTGAACGCTCAGTAACGTCGGACATGAGTTCTCCCAGAAGTTCGTTTGCATACAGCAGCGGGGTTATCAAATAGCCCGCTGTGCCATTTAATGATTGCTCCCTTGCTCTCGGTCAAGCCGCCGCTGCATAAGTCAGCGACCTAAAGTCAGAGCTAAACGGATGCCAGAATCCTGGCAAGCGCTGGGTTAGGCAGAATCCGGTGAGACCCGCTTGAGGTGCCATCCAGCTATGTGTGCCTGCCAGGCCGCCCCAATGGTACTCGCCTAGGGCTGCCGGAGGGTCATTTGGCTGAAGTTTGTTTTTAACGGCAAAGCCCAGTCCAAAAACAGTACCCGGCATAGCCCACATGGGAAAAGCGACCTGTACCCCATCAGCCAAGTGATTGCTGCGCATTAATCTCAGAGTCTCTGGCTTGAGTAGTTGCGCTCCAGACCACTCCCCTTCGTTGACAATCATGCGTAAAAAGGCTGAGTAATCGGCTACCGTAGAAACGAGTCCACCGCCGCCACTCAACATCTTCGGGCGGGCACGATAGGGCCCCGTAATCACATCGTCTGCCTTGTTTAAGCCAGGCTTCATCGGGTCGAGTAAATTCTCCGGTGAATACATGGTAATCAGGCGATGTGCTTTCTCTTGTGGAACCCAGAAGTCTGTATCCACCATGCCCAGCGGATCAAAAATACGCTGTCGTAAAAACGCATCAAAGGATTGGCCTGAGAGCACCTCGACCAAACGAGCACAGACATCTGTTGCGAAAGAATACCGCCAGCTCGACCCCGGTTCGAAAGCCAGGGGTAGTTTGGCGATGCCGGCGCAAAGCTCCTCTAGGTCGATTTCTTTTTCACCAAGACCGTTAACGCCATTGTTCAAATAGCATTGATCGATAACAGAATCAGGTTCGACAAAGCCATAGCTAAGACCGGCGCTATGACTGAGCAAATGCCTAATGCTGATCAAATTTTTTGCCGGGCGGACGTCTGCTGGCGTCGTCGCGTCTGGCTCCAACACCTGCAGTTCACCAAACTCCGGTATGAATTTGGCTAACGGGTCGTCTAAATCAAACAGCCCTTCCTCTTGGAGCATCATTAGGGCGACTGAGGTCACCAGCTTTGTATTAGACGCCATGCGATAGATTGCATCGTCTCGCAGCGGCTCGCGGGTCTCGAGATCCATGAATCCAAAGGTCTGATAGTCCACCAGATCCGTGCCTTTAAAAACCGCAGTAGCACAACAGGGCAAGATGCCTGCATCGACATAGAACTGCATGCGCTGATGCATCTCAGAAAAGTTGTACTGTGATTCTTTGATTTCCATGGCTCCCCTCAATCACTATCGTCTATGGCATGTTAGGGCTATCGCCTAACGGTAAATTCCGTCAGCAGCTGATAAAGAGTGACAACTCCCTCGGTCACATTCTCAACGCTTATGCGTTCATTGTTTCCATGCACACCCGTAAACTCTGACGGCACAAAGACAAAGGGCGAATAGCCGTAGCTGGTGATGCCCAAGTCCCGGAAAAAATGCGAGTCGGTAAAACCACCGGCAACCGTCGGTATCAGTTGCGCTCCGTGTTGTTCGCGCGCCACACGTTCTATGGCGCGGAAAAGCGGCGTATCCGTGCGACTGGTTGCTGGCGTGAAGCCCATGATTTTTTCGATCACGATTTGTTCATCGTTAATGATTTGTCTGAGCTGGGCCAGAAACTGTTCTGGATCTTGATCCGGCAGGAGTCGGCAATCTAGCTCTGCAGACGACTCTGCCGGCACGACGTTGATTTTGCTGCTACCGGTCAGCCGCGTAATAGAGCAGGTGTTACGAAGTAGGGCGTGGGCGCCAGGATTCTGCAGCCGCAGACCCAGAAGATAATTAGAGTCGTTAGCGGCTTGAGCAATACCAGCGTATTGGCCACGATTGGCGGCATCTTGATAGGGTGCAAGCCCCTCAAACATTGCCGCAACTGCGGGCACCACATTGACGGGAAATTCGGTTTGCCGGACGCGCTCCAGTCCGCGTATGAGACGAGTCACCGAGGTGGTGACCTGGGGCGCTGAACCATGTCCGGGCCGCCCCGAGGCGGTCAGACGCAACCATAGAGGCACTTTCTGTGTAACCTCTACCATGACGGCTACACCCTGTTCAAAGCGCCGGCCCGAGCCGCCTTCATTCAACAGATAGCCCACATCAGCAAACAGCTCTGGACGGTTTTCGACCAACCAGCCAGCCCCAAAAAAGCCTCCGGCCTCCTCATCTGCCGTGGCCATGTACCAAACATCGCGATTTAGGGGTTGCTCACTGGCAGCCAAGGCCAAAAAAGCCTGCAGCTGAACAATGCCCAGGCCCTTCGTGTCGATCGCTCCGCGGCCGTAAATATAGCCATCGACCTGTTCGCCGCTCAGCGGATCCACGGACCAGTGAGCGGCGTTGGCGGGAACCACATCGATATGATGGAGCAGCACAAGAGCTGGCTGGGTATTGCCATCGGCATCTGGCGTACCGCGCAGCCTTGCCCACAAATTACCGCGACCCGGTGCAGATTCGACGCTCTCGTATGGGATACCAGCTTGATCCAGCAGGTTGCCCAAGTAAGCGACCCCCCGAGACTCATTCCCCGGTGGATTGATGGTATCCACCTGAAGATAACCTACTAAGTTCGGTGCTGCCTGCTGCACAAACGGCTCTATATCTATCGCTCGCGCCGACATTGACGCGATGAGCAGCAACAACGTGCCACAAAATAGAAGCCGCGTTTTACGCTTCTTCATATCGCAAAGGGTCCTCAGCAAAAAATAGGAGGGGTGAAAAATCTATCGCAGACGATGCCGAAGTCGCCATAATCTGGCAACCCGAATAGTTGGAGTATTCCGTGAAGATTTCTACCCTGATCAATTATGCCGGCGGATTCAAAGAGGCCGTCGCAGAGATCAAAGACCTAGAGCAAGCCGGTCTGGACGTTGTCTGGGTGCCTGAGGCCTATTCCTTTGATGCCCCGTCGGCGATGGGCTACTTAGCAGCGCAAACCCAGCGCGTCACCATTGCATCGGGAATTTTGCCCATATATAGCCGCACCCCAAGCCTTCTGGCGATGACCGCAGCCGGCATCGATTACCTGTCAGATGGCCGCGCCATGCTGGGGCTTGGCGCTTCTGGGCCGCAGGTCATAGAGGGCTTTCATGGTGTCCCATATGTTGCCCCCGTGGCTCGTACCCGGGAAGTCATTGAGATTTGTCGGCAGGTTTGGCGCCGCGAAAAAGTTCAGCACATGGGTGACCACTATCAAATTCCCTTGCCGCAGGATCGGGGTACCGGATTAGGCAAACCTCTGAAGCTGATCAATCACCCCGTGCGCAGCGACATCCCGATTGCCATTGCCTCTTTAGGGCCGACAAGTGTGGCGGCTACCGCCGAACTCGCCGATGCTTGGTTGCCTGCTTTTTACACGGCGGAGGCTGCAGACGCTGTATGGGGTGATTCACTACGCAAGGGCGCTAGGTTGCGAGACAGCGGTCGCGCGCCTTTAGACATCTACGCTGGAGGCACCGTTGCCATTGGCGATGGCACAGAACCCCTGCGCGACAGGGGCCGACCAGGAGCGGCCCTCTATATTGGCGGCATGGGCGCACGCTCAAAAAACTTCTATAACGATATTTTTTCCAAAAGCGGGTACAAAGCAGAGGCAAAAATTATCCAAGACCTCTATTTAGCTGGCGAAAAGAAAGCCGCTGAAGAAGCCATTCCCGACGACTATCTGGCGAAAAGTTCGCTGATTGGACCCGAGAGTTTCGTGAAAGAGCGGCTTTACGCCCTGCGCGAGTCCGGAGTGACTTCACTGAATGTCAGTTTTGTTGGCTCCGACGCGGCGCAAAGAACGGCTCAATGCGAGGCTTTGCGAAATCTGGTTGATACGCTCTAGGCGGCATGTGAGAGCGCTGGGGTCTAGGCGTCCCGCAGACGGATTAAGCCTTCTTGTACGGTTGACGCCAGTAGCTCGCCGGATTGAGAAAATATGTTGCCCCGAGCAAAGCCCCGAGCGTGCGACGCGCTAGGTGAATCTATCGCGTATAGAAGCCACTGATTGAGCTCTATGGGTCGATGGAACCACATCGCGTGATCCAGACTGGCGACTTGCATACGCTCGCGCTTAAAACGCCCACGATGGGGTAGACGAGCTGTGCCGATCAGCACGTTATCTGACTCAAACACCAGAAGGCTTGCGGCGACCAAGTGCTCTGGCGGAACGGGGCCTGTTGGCTTAAACCAAACGTATTGCTCCGGCGGTTGAGGCGTCTCCGACTGTAGCCGGCGAAACTCGTGACGCCAGGTCACGAAGGGCGCATCAAAGAGCGCTGGGGGTATTTTTTCTTCCGGCGGTGGGGTTAGGTCTGGCATGTCCGATTGATGATCCAACCCGGATTCCACCACCTGGAATGATGCGTCCATATTGAATATCGCTTCGCCGCGTTGGGTCACGAGAATTCGGCGCATCGCAAATGATCTGCCGTCTCTTGCCCTCTCTACGCGAATCACCGCTGGCACCCTTGGGTCGCCCGGTCGCAAAAAGTACCCATGCAAGGAGTGCACGCGCAAATGCGGCTCGATTGTCCGACCCCCAGCCATCAACGCTTGGGCCATTATCTGGCCACCGTAGAGGCGTCCCTGTCGGCCCTTAGGGTGCTGAGCACGGAAGATGTTTTCTTCGATTTGCTCTAGATCCAGCAGCCTAAGCAGCTCTTGCAGCTTTTCGCCTGTTTTCACGATGAACCTTGGTCAAGATTAATCAAACTAGTCGCCACAGTAGGGCCCGTAAAGCGGGTGATCGTGCAGTGTGCGTCGGCGACCCGCGAGATCAACGATATCTGGATAGTTCCACAGCAAATTGATCGACAAATCACTTTGATCAATGGGATTCGATAGAGCATCGATCATTACCTGCGCGTCTTCCTCGATCCAAAGGTCTTGAGGGATAGCGCAGAGCATTTCCATCACGGCCTTAATGACGTCGTCGTCGGTAGCGCATTCTGAAGTCGCTTGCAGGGCCCACCGCCAAATCTCCTCGCTGCCGAGTGCCTGCTGGTGCCATGCCCGTAACTTAGAGATAATTTCGTCGCGCTGCAGTATGACCATGATCAATAAATTCCAAAAATTCGCTCAGCTGTTAACGCGAGATTCTACCGAGAATAAACAGCAGATACTTGGCTTAGAGATTGGACTAAGAGATCGCCGCCGCCAGGGAGACAACCAGCATGTTGAACTATAAGTCTCTGCCCAGTGACGCCTGCGAGTTCCGATTTATACACAGCTCCGGGCCGGGGGGGCAGCATGTCAACAAAACCGCCACGGCTGTTGAACTTAGGGTATCGATCGATTCAATGTCGTTAGACAGCTACGCGTTGCGCCGACTGCGAAAGCAGCAGGCAAAGCGGATTAGCAAGGAGGGCATACTCGTTGTGCAGGCCAGCAGCCATCGATCACAACTAAAAAATCGCCAAGAGGCCCTTGATCGCGTCAACGGATTTGTTAAGGAAGCTAAAACGCGTGAGAAAATACGCATAGCAACCCAGCCAACGATGTCCTCAAAGCGCAAACGGGTAGACCAAAAAAAGAAACAAGCCTCCACCAAGAAGCAGCGCCAGCGGCCAGACTGGTAGCGGTAGCGACCAGTCAT
>JADHNQ010000119.1 GCA_016779425.1 Pseudomonadales bacterium
GATAGAAGCCTTTTGCCGCGGTCAGCCAGGATTTCTTGCCAAAGTGTGAAGCCGTTGCTGCATACTTGGTTGAGCAAAGTAAAGCCCCGGCTTAAGGATGTAAAAACCCAATGTCAGATGCCACCCCAAAGGCCGACCAAGGCGAACACGATCGATCAAATGATGGGCCCTTAAGCGGTTTTCGCGTCTTGGATCTATCGTCTGTCGTATCCGGGCCTATGGCTGCAGTGGTGCTGGCAGATCAGGGCGCGGATGTGATCAAAATTGAGCCGCCTGGCTGGGGGGACGGGATTCGCGGCCTAGGAGCGTCTCGTAACGGATTAGCCTCCATCTACGCCATGATCAACCGCAATAAGCGCTCGATCGCGATCAATCTAAAGCACTCCGAAGGCCAAGAACTCGTCAAGCAGCTCGCGGCGAAGGCCGATGTGCTGCTGCAAAATTACCGACCGGGCAAAATGGCGCGTTTGGGCTTGGACTATGACGCGCTTAATGAGCATTGCCCCAATCTGATCTACGCCTCGATCAACGGTATGGGAGAAGTGGGTCCCTATGCCGAGCAGAAAACCTACGATTACGTGATTCAAGCGCTAAGCGGCATTTTAGATGTCCAGGGTATGACGCCCATGAGCATGAATCCCGCTGAGGCTCCTGGCGATGAACAAAGCAGCAGGCCGTCTCTGCAAATGGTGCGCTCCATCATCTACGACAAGGTTACCGCGCTCACAGCAGCCCAGGGCATAACCGCGGCACTGCTCGCGCGGGAACGCGGCGCTGGTGGTCAACACGTTCAACTTTCTATGTTGGACACGGCCGTCTACTTCAATTGGCCAGAGCTGATGTGGAACTATTCATTTAAAGGCCAGGGCGTTCAGTATGCTGGTGACTTGGCGGACGTATGCGGCATCAGTGAGACCGCCGATGGGGCCGTGGTCTCGGGCTACCTGGGGGCAGACTGTCGGCAATACGCCACGGACGAACTGATGGAGCTCCTGGCTTACAACGAAATACCCGCCGGACGCGTGAACACCCGGGCAGACGTAGTCGACGACCCGCAGGTTCAGGCCGCCGGCATTTTGCATGAGGTCGAGCATCCAAGAGGTGGTCTGATGCGGCAGCCCCGCAACCCAGTGAGGTTCAGTCAAATGACCGCGCCGCGTCTGCAGCCCTCCGCCGATCTAGGTGAGCACACCGTTGAGGTGCTGGCAGATCTTGGGCTGACCTTGGAAGAGATGCAGGATTTAGCGCGACAGGGTGTGATCGGTTAGGCGCGTAATTTAGCCCTTACCAGCGGTGCTATGACATATGCTGCATGACCAACCGTCCGGTAGCTTCGCCCGTCTCTAATATTTGATGTGCCTGTGCGCCGTGTTCGATTGCGAAAGTTTCTTGTATTTGCGGGCTGAAGCGACCGTGCTCTATGCCATCGCAATAGAGCGCCCAAACGCTGGCAAAATCCGTTGAAAAGTAAGCATCGCTGCCCTTGATTTGAATGCCGCGCTGAAACAAAAATCCTAGCGAGGGAATGTTTGCGCTATCGCCAGTGGTGTTGCCGCAGCTGACCAAGCGCCCTCGGGGGGCTAGGGCAAAAAGCGAGGCCTCCCAGAGCGCTGGGCCAACATGATCCAGCACTATGTCGACTCCCTTGCCGTCGGTCTGCTGCATTACCCACGAAGTGATGTCGGACTCGCGATTGGTCGTCGTCGCGGCTGCGCCTAATCCTCGGGCAATCGCGCATTTCTCTTCGCTTGCTGCGGTGACCAAGACCCTCGCGCCAGCGGCTACCGCCATTTGTGTGGCGGCTAGGGTGAGGGCAGAAGTTGCGCCATGCATCAGTAAGGTTTCGCCCGAGCGCAGCTCGCCAACGCGAAAGAGTGCGTGATGGGTGGTCATCCAGGCGGTGGGGAACACTGCTGCCGTGGCGAAATCCATGGCATCTGGTATCGGATGCACGTGATCGGCGCTCACCGCGCACAGCTCGCCATAGCCCCCGGCGTGGGTAGCCCCGATTACCCCAAGTTCTCCATAACGCTCGCCAAGGCCGGTAAATTGGGAATCGCCGCCGACCGCGTGCAGGGAGGGGTCGGCAACCACGCGGTCGCCAGTTTTTACATGACTTACCCCCGCGCCTACGTCAACGACTGTTCCAGCCAAATCCATACCGGCAACATGAGGAAGCGAGAAACCTGGCAGGGTGAACCAGCCGTTGCGCTGCACGATGTCTAATCGATTCAATGCGGTGGCGGAGACCGTGATTAGCACGTCAGCCGGTCGCAGGATGGGATCAGGCAGATGACCAAACTTCAAAACGTCGGGTGTGCCAAATTCCGTATAAAAAAGCGCTTTCATGGATTGGGTCTATACCAAAAACAAAGAATACTGGTCCTGGGCAGGGCCGCCACTGCACGGCCCCTAAAATCGCTTTAAGGGTAGCAACAATATGAGTCAGCAATGTCTGGAATTTGTGACCGTCGACGTTTTTACCCGGGAAACCTTCGGAGGCAATCCGTTGGCGGTCTTTTTTGCAGCCGAGCAGCTGAGCGATAAGCAGATGCAGCAAATCGCCCGGGAAATGAACTATTCAGAAACCACCTTCGTGCTGCCGCCGGTAGATACGGCGAATACCGCAAGCGTTCGTATTTTCACGCCGATGAATGAGCTGCCCTTTGCGGGTCATCCTAACGTCGGCACCGGCTACGTGCTCGCGAACCACCCTTCAGCTGTGCCCAATACGGGCACCGTGACGACTTCGACCAACCCGGAAACTGGCCAATGCCAGGCAAGCATGTGCTTCGAAGAGAAGGCTGGCTTGGTGCAGGTGTTGGTGTATATGAGCAGCGATGATAAGGCACAGCAGGCGAGGATTGCGGCGCCCCAGGCTTTGCAGCAAAGACCCGGGCATACCATCGAGGCCATGGCCCGGGCACTGAACTTAAATCAAGATCAAATACTGGGTGCGGCGGAAGGTTCAACAATCGTCAGCGTGGGTATTGAGTTTCCCGTAGTCGAAGTAGGCGACCTCCACGCACTTCAGCAGTCTTCGGCGAATTTAGAGCAGTTTAAACGGTTGAGCTTGAATCCCGGCATAACAGGTGCAAACGCGGGTGCAGACGATGCGTTTCTGGTTTACGTCTACTGTCGTAACGGTTCAGGTGAGGTCAGCGCTCGCATGTTTGATCCCCTGCACGGCATACCCGAAGATCCCGCAACGGGCAGTGCCGCGGGCGCGCTGGCGGGTTTGTTGGCGCAGCGAGACAATATTAACGGGCATATGCGGTACCAGATCACACAGGGCTTAGAAATGGGCCGCCCTAGTCGAATAGTAGTAGACGTTGAGCGAATCAATGGGCAGATTTCAACGACAAGGATCTCAGGGGAGTGTGTCGAGGTAATCAGCGGCATCCTGTCACTTTGAGGCATCATCCGAGCAAACTTAACGGTCTGGATCGTGGGCGAAATAGGGAGAATTGATGGATATCAGCGCAGAGTACGTGTGGTTGGGTGTTGGTTTCGCGCTCATTATTGCCGAAGTCACCATGGGCAACTTCATTTTGTTCTTTTTGGGTCTGGCGGCTGCGTTGACCGGCGTCGCGATGTGGATGGGTTTGCCCGCCGAAAACGGCATCCCCTATATGGTGTTTGCCGCTCTCGCCCTGGTGCTACTGGTTAGTGTGCGCTCGCGCATGAAGCTGCATCTGGTCGGTGATTCCCTTGAGGGCAGTGCCGACGATGATTTTGTTGGTAAGGAAGTCAGTATCACCAGTGGATTTGATGATGCCAGCCCCGCTCGGGGGCGTGTGAGTTACCGAGGTGCCGACTGGGATGCGCGTAGCGAGCAAGTGGCTTTTTCGTCCGGTGCCATTCTCAAAATCACGGGCCGGGATGGTAATACGTTGATCGTGAATCAGGAGTCTAACTAATGGATATGAGCTTTTTTCTTGGCGTGCTGCTGGCCTTTGCTGTGGTGGTCATATTGCTCAAGACCGCTCGGATTGTACCTCAGCGCGAGCAGTTTGTGGTTGAACGTCTGGGCAAGTACGCAAAAACCCTAGACGCTGGCTTCCACCTGCTGGTGCCCTTTGTCGATGTGGTGGCCTACAAGCACACCCTGAAAGAACAGACCGTAGATGTGCCATCCCAGAGCTGTATTACCAAGGACAATATTTCTGTTGAAATAGACGGCGTGATTTATCTGCAGGTCAATGATGCCCGTGCCGCCAGCTACGGTATTCAAGACTATATGTTCGCCACCTCCCAACTAGCCCAAACCACGCTGCGATCTGAAATCGGCAAGATCGAACTCGACCGCACCTTTGAAGAGCGCGAAACGATCAACTCTCAGGTTGTTCATGCGGTGGATCGTGCAGCGGAGCCCTGGGGTGTCAAAATTCTGCGCTACGAAATTAAAGACATCGTGCCACCGGCCTCGGTCAAGGATGCACTGGAAAAGCAGATGCGGGCAGAGCGGGAGCGTCGGGCCGTGGTGGCATCATCTGAGGGTGAGCGACAAGCCCGAATCAACGTTTCTGAAGGCGAACGTCAGGAAGCGATAAATCTGTCGGAAGCGGAAAAACTTCGTCAAATTAACGAGGCCGAAGGACGGGCGGAAGAAATTCGGCTCATTGCTGAGGCGACGGCTGCTGGTGTACGGGCCGTGGGCGCAGCGGTGAGTGAGCCGGGCGGAAAGGATGCGATTAATCTGCGTGTTGCAGAGCAGTGGGTTACTGAGTTCGGCAAGCTGGCGAAGGCGAATAACACCATGATCGTGCCCGCCCAACTTGGCGATGTGTCCACACTGGTGTCCACGGTGATGGGTACCATGGGCAATATTCAAAAGTCAGATTAGCGCCAACGAGGCTCAGCGGTTGGCCTTGTTGTGCGTACTGGATTGATGCCGAGAAACGCCTGGTGCGCGTAGCTCCGCATGCTTGGTCTTGCGACCGGTCACCCGCGCACGCCAGCGCTTGAACGCGCCAGCAGAAATGTTGGCTCGCATGACCTTGATCACCTGCTGCTCGGCCAAACCAAATTGGGCAGCAATGGCTTCAAAGGGCGTGCGATCTTCCCAGGCCATTTCAATGATGCGACTGATGTCGGCTTCAGTCAGTTGCTTGTCCGGGTCTTTATCAGGCATGGGCATGGGTAAGCTGCTTAACACGTTCCAATAAGCATAGGCCCAGCCGCTGTATGCAAAACGTCAAGGCTAGCTGGCTAGCCAAAATACTGCCGCCAGTGAGCCGCTAAGAAGCACGGTAAGATTCATGCGCAGTGGAAGATACCAGTGAGGCAGCGGACTCGACGCGCGTCGCTGCCATTCAAAGAGCAATAGCAGCCAAAGACCGACGATAAGCAGCAATCCCCCGTAGACTGGCGGCATCACCAGCGCCACAAAGGTGATCAACGATGGCGTCACACCAACGACAAGCCTCAGCCCATAAGGCCCTTTAGAGTCGTCTGAAGATTCCGCCGTAACCGCCAGTCCCCACTGTATCCCCCCTAGGAAAGAAAATATGGTGCCGACATAGAGCATGGCCATGAACACAAGTTGATCAGTGAGCTGCGGCCAAAACCAAAGACCCATCAAGAGCGCCGACATGGGCAGCAAACCGCTGAAGCCAAGCCATTGCGGAAGTTGGTGAGTGGTTTTTGAAGCGCGCACGGTTCGTACTAATCCGCAGCCGGCCGACCGAGTAGGTACAGGTTTCGTGCCGCGACAAGTCCGAACACCAGGTGTGCTGGCCACAGCCCCAAGGTGCTGGGAACAAAGCCCTGTTCTATGAGCCAGCGATTAAGCACGAGCACGAGATAGTAGGTGAGCATCCAAACCACGGCTACACCCACCCGCGCGTACTGTCCTTGACGCGGTTGAACGCTGGAAATCGCTACCGCAAGCAGGGCAAGAACCACACAGAAGACCGGCCACCCAAGCCTCCAGTGCCACTCTGCTCGATGATTCAAACTGCCGCCAAGTTCTGACCAGGGCAATGACTGCAGGTCTCGAACGCGCTCCAGCACGGGTTCGGTTTCGACGCTGATGGTTAGCTGGGTAAATGTCATGGTTTCAAAGGCCGAGCTGCCTGCCTTGCCAACGTAGCGGCGTCCGTTCTCTAGCGTGAGAAGCTGCCTGCCTTCAGCGTCAGGATCGCTGCGCTGGCCGCTCTCGGCCCATACAGTCATTTGACGACCGTCAGCCAGTTGTCGCTGTATAAAGACATCAAGAATCGTTTGATCGTCATCACCGATCGCATCGCTATAGGTGACCTGATCACCTGCATCTTCAATGCGAAAAACACCCGGCTGAAGGGCTGCGATACCCACGCTTTTCTGTAGTTCAAACAGTTCCTGCTCGAAGGTATGTTTCGCCATCGGCGTCAGGACGAGGGAAGCGAGGGCGACGAGGGCGGTAATGAGCAATATGATCGGTGCCAGCCACTGTAACAGCAGGCGATTACTGAGGCCGCCGCTTCTCAGCACCGACATTTCCTGGCTGGAATACAACCGGCCCAAGCCGATGATAAGCCCCATGTACAAGGCAAATGGCATCACCATCTGCGCTAACTCCGGAATGCGCAGTAACACAATGTACAGGACTTGATCCGCGGGAATATTGCCTGCGGCAGCCTTCTCCAGGAGCTGAATCAACTTGTCCCCCAAAGCGATGCTCAGGAGTATGGCCAACGCAGCAAGAAAAATGCTTAAAACCTGGCGATTAATGTAGAGAGCGCCCAACGGGGCGGAGATCCAGCGCATTCAGCGA
>JADHNQ010000120.1 GCA_016779425.1 Pseudomonadales bacterium
ACCCAAGACGCCACGGTTTTGGCCCAGCGTACTTATGTACCGGGCCAGCCGATTGCGTATCAGAATTTGCAGGTAGCGCTAACGGGCACGCCTAAGAGTGGCGACGTTTTTACGATCGATAACAACAAAGACGGCTTTGGCAGCAACGACAACTTGTTGCGCCTGATTGAAGTCGAGTCCGCCAAAGTACTGGGTAACGACGAGACCTTACACGACGCCTACTTAGGCCTGCTGAATCAAGCAGGCAGTACCGCGCGCCAGGCGCAGGTAACCCAAGAAGCGCTGCAAGTCGTTTATGAGCAGGCCAATGAAGCCCGCGATCAGGTAGCTGGCGTGAACTTAGACGAAGAGGCGGCTAATTTAATTCGATTTCAGCAGTCCTATCAGGCATCTGCGCGTTTGCTGCAGACCGCCAACCAGCTGTTTGACGCGATCTTGCGTTTATAACGGAGGTCTTTATGAAAGTTTCCACCACCCTGAGTTTTCAGCGCTCCCTCGACACCATGCAGGAGACCCAGGCTCAGGTATCACAGACCCGCGAACAGTTAGCTTCTGGCAAGGCCATTGTGCGTCCTAGTGACGATACGATGAAAGTCGCCAGCATCGAGAATCTAGATCGCGCGATCACCAAGCAAGAGACCTATCAAGACATGATGAGTCAGCTCAAGCATCGCTATCAGCTTGAGGAAACTGCCTTGACCAACGGATCTGATCTGTTGGTGCGAATCAAAGAGCTGGCGATACAGGGCGCTAACGCGACGCTGTCTGCCAAGGATCGCGAGATCATTGCGGTTGAGGTACAAGGGCTGCGTGATGAATTGTTAAGCATCGCTAATACGCGCGACGAACACGGTAATGCCGTCTTTGCTGGTGGCAACTCGGAAGTTACCGCCTTTCAAACCCAGGCCGACGGAAGCGTGGTGTACAAGGGCGATGCGCGGCAGACCATGGTCAGCGTCAGTGACGCTCGGCAATTGGGTAAAAATCGTAACGGTCTGGATGTTTTTGCTTCAGCAGATCGTAACGTGCCGGGTAGCCCTGCGACGTTCACTGTTTCCGTTGCTGATCTTACCCAGTTTAATGCGACGCGAACCCTGTCGGATGGCACCACTGGCATTGCGCTGAATCACAGCGGTGACGGTGCGCCCATTGATACCCAAGATTTACTCACGGACATTACCGGCCACGAGAATTACGACAAATTTGCGTACACCGCTAGTTTGTCCGGTAACAACTTGGTGTTCACCGCGAAAACAAATGGCCCGATCAGCGCCGCTGCGCAGCCAACAGTCAGCAGTATGGCGGTATACGCAGGTAATGCTGGAGTGGCAGATACGGTGGTGGGAGTGGGCTTTTTCGCTGCACTCGATGACTTTGTTGCTGGTTTGAAAAGTGACGATGCAACAAACATCCAGCGGGCGTTAGACGAAGTTTCTCAGCTTCATGACGGCTTAGCCCTTGCCATCGGCAAGATCGGCAGTGAGATTCAAAGCGTTGAAACACAGATCGAGATCAACGCTGATACACGTTTGCGTCTGCAAAGTATGTTGTCCAATGAAGAGGATTTGGATTATGCGGCCGCGATTACGCGCTTTAACCAGGAAATGACGCGTCTCGAGGCCACCCAAACGTCTTTTGCGCAGGTCAGCCGTTTGAGTCTGTTTGAGTATCTGTAAGGGACGCGAATTAACCCTACGCTAGCAGTCCTCTCGAATAGCCGTCGTCGCTCTTGGTTACATGAGTCGGCGAGGAAGTGGTGGGCATCAGCAGCGTTTCCCAGCCTTTGTGAAGGTCGCAAACGAGCAGCCGAATTTCCTCTAGTTCCTCCACCATGGGCAGCTGCATGCTGTGATCCATGGAACGTTCGAGCATGTTGAAGAAATCGTCCAGATGACTGACCAGCTGCTGGTCCGGCAGATCTTGGAAACTGCGGTTTAAAAACCGCATCAGGTTTTTGGCGTGGCGCATGGATGTGGCAGCCGAAGTGTGCCGCTGCGCTTGGGCATTGCGCTCTGCGATCACGAGGCTATTGATCAGCGAATCAAACAACCAGTGAATCTCTTGTTGTCTTTCATCGCTGAAAATCGCCAGGGATTTTATGTACCGCGCAAAATGTGACACGTGCAACCCAAATTCTTTGTCTTCACTACTGTATCGGGGAGATTCAAAGATTCTTTAGTGCCAAGCGCAATTAAATCGCTAGCTATGCGGGGCAATTGGCGTAACCGGTGTCTAAACACTTTTGCGCCAACGCCGTGGCCTTGTCCTGCACGCTTTGCGATAGCTGCATTTTGCTGAATTCTAGGACGCTGTCCGCATCTGGATAGCCATTGATCTTGCTCACCGTGCCCCAGATAAAGGATTTTAACGGTTCTGTTTTGGCCGCAGGGTGACCTTCGCCGTTTTGCAGCATCAGGGCGACCATGAATTGGCCCTTGGGGCTACCAAGTTTTGCCGCATCCAGAAAATGCGTTTTGGCGCGGGTGTAATTCAGTTTTAGGCCGTGGCCTTGGTAGTAGATCAGCCCTAGCATGTAGTGCGCATCGGCCAGTTCGAGCTCGGCAGCCTCGGTAAAGTAGCGCTTAGCCGCAAGATAGTCCTGGCGCATACCATAGCCGTCGAAGGCCAACATACCGAGATTGTAGATCGCCTCGGGTGACTTTTGGGCCGCCGCCTTTTTGTACCACTCGATGGCACGGGTGTAGCTTTGTTTGACGCCATAACCGCGTTCGTACAGATAGGCGATGTTGTTTTGGGCCTCGGCTTCGCCGTCTTCGGCTAAATCCTTCCAGGCGCGAAACGCTGTGGCGTAATGCTCGCGATCCATTGCATTAAGGCCGGCTTCAAAGGGGTCGGCATAACCACTTGTGGGGAGAGCGAACACAGCAATTACCCCAAGGATCCTGCCTGCGCGGGTTGCTACGCCCCGCCAAAATCCGAACGAAAAGTCCCAAAGGAGCATTACTGTTGCCTCAAACTTGCCTGAATCTGCAGCACCTTGTTGAAAATGTCGCCCTCACTGAGCGCGCCGATTAAGTACCCCTGGCGGACTACCGGTATGGACTCGCCAACAAAGTTGCTGGCAGTAGTCATCGCTTGAGTAAGCCTGTCGTCGGCCTGCAGCGAGATGGGCTCACGGTCTAGGGCTTGCTCAAGAGAGGATGCTTGGGCGAGGCCGTGAATGTCAACTTTGCCGATCAGCCGATCGCTAGCATCGCAAACATAGGCCTCTGTCGCCTGGGCGGCAATCAGCGCCTGCTGGGCGGCATGTAAAGGGGTACTTGCTTCCAGTCGAACAAACTCGCTGGACTCAATTTCGCTGACCGGCGTTAGCGACAGTTCTACATGTTCTTGCCCAAGTCGAAGGTCTATTCCGCGATCAAGTAGCTGCCGGTCAAAATAGGACAATCCGAAAAAACGCAGGGTAAGCAGCGAGCAGAGTATTGCGCAGAGCATGGCGCTCAGCCCGTAGGCATAGGACCCGGTAAGTTCAATCACGATCATGATCGCCGTTAACGGGGCGCCGATGACTGCGCCGCCTACTGCAGCAATGGCGGCGACGGGTAGGGTATAGCTTAAATGCGGCGCTAAGCCGGCAACAATTGCCACGTTGGCGACGATGGCGCCGGTAGCTGCCCCGACGAAGAGCGCAGGACCAAATACTCCCCCGAAGAACCCGGTGTTTAAACAATAGGCGGTAACAAAGATTTTGCCCGCCAGCAGCACGAACAACATGGCAAGCCCAAACTTCGCGTCGATCATCTCGTTAATCTGGGTCAAGCCAAGCCCCGCCACGTCCGGTACCACCACGCTGATGGAACCCACCACGACAACACAGCTCATAAGCAGCTTAGGCATCGACCATTGGGAGCGGCTAGCCAGCTCCCGGCCCTTGCGAATAGCGGCCATATAGGCCACCGAGGTTAGAGCGCTGAGCACGCCGGTGAAAATGAGAAAGGGAATCAGCGGCCGCAATTCAATCGACATATCCGGTACAGCGAGCATCGGCTCGAGATTAAAGAAAGCCTGATTCGCCGCATAGGCAACAATGGATGCAACGGCAATGGGCGCAATGGCCCCCACAGAGATGCGTCGAAGCAGGGCTTCGTACGCGAACAGCACACCTGCGATCGGTGCGTTAAAGCCCGCGGAAATTGCACCCGCAACACCGCAGGCAATAAACACCCGACGATCGATTTTGATACGAATATATTTAAGGAGTACCTCGGTCATGGTCGCGCCAAAATGCACCAGCGGTCCGTATTGACCAACCGAGCCCCCGCCACTGGCCGCAATGAAGGCCGCCAAGGTCGAGCCCATGCCCACCCGTATATCCAGGGGTTCGCGGCTTTGCTGCACGGCATAAATACTGTCCGCGGGGCCTGACCACTGGGTAATGCCCAGCATTCGGCGCACCAAAAATATCAGCACGGCAGCCAGGCTCAGGGTCAAAAAGATATCCAGGTTGTAGCGATGCCCACCGACCTGTATGGATACTAGGTTTTCGGTTTGGCTGGAGTTAAAAAACCAACGCGCGCCCTCGACAAATGCGTTTGCAACCACGGCCATTACCAACCCGACGATTACGGCGAGTAGCAGCTGGCTCGCCATGTCCAGCAGCACGTCGCGGGTGCTTTGCGGCTTTTCAGCCATCTTGTCATCTGCGCTCATTGTTTCCCCTCATGACGCCGGGATAACGTCTTCTTATTGTTCAGTCGTACATGCTCTTTGCGGGTTTACTCGTTCTCTGCCACGGGCGACGGTTGGAATCTAGGGTTTTGGTGTGAAGGCCAGGCACTCACGACCATCACTTTGTCTGACTTCGATACAAGGCAGTGCGCGGCTTTTGAAATTCAGCGCACGGCACAGGTAGGGGAAGTTCTTATCCCAGCTGGTGTTGAAATGTTGGCATTGCCAGCAGCTCACAGGCGGCTGCTTGAGTTTGCTTTTATCCATTTAATTTTCACCATCGATTCGTGTCTGAGTGCCATCGATATCTAAAATAATGGGATTGTGGCGCTCCTTCGCCGTAATCCGTGCGGTACTTTGGATGAGTTCATCCAGAGTTTCCGGTCGCAGTCCCATGTCGTTGCCCATGCGGCGCAGGCGTTCGATTTCATCCTGCGACAAGATGCCGTCTTCGAGCGCTTCATCGACGCTTGCCTGAAGATGTCTGCGGCTGCTGCGCAACTGATCTGAAAAACTGGCCGCCAAGATACCCGAAGGCAAGGCGACCATGCCAATGCCCAAAATCGTCACGATCGAGCCAAGCAGTTTGCCCAAGGTGGTCATGGGTATGGCGTCCCCGTACCCCACCGTCGTCAGCGCGGCCATTGCCCACCACATGGCCTGGGGAATGGAGCCAAATGCCTCAGGCTGCACATCTCGCTCCACCACATAAAGAGCGGAAGCGGCCAGCGTTAGCACAATTAACATGATCAGAAAGGTGCCGGTGAGATTTTTGCGCTCGTCGTAAAGCACGTTGAGCAGAATATCTAGCGATGCGAAATAACGTATGAGTTTGAAGACGCGAAAAAGCCGCAAAATGCGCAAGAACCGAAGATCGAGCCCTGGCATGAGCACCTGCAGAATGGAGGGCAAAAACGCGATCAGATCGATAATCGACATGGGCTTCACCACATGCTTGAGGCGCGTTACCAAGGAGGACTGGTCGTTCGCCGTCTGACCGCGATTTAGTGGTGCCTCGACGCATACCCAGATACGCAGAAGGTACTCGATCATGAAAAAAATACAGGAAGTCAGCTCGATGACGAAAAAGGTCTCGCCATAGGCCTCGGCGTAGGCAGGGATCGACTCAAGAATGATCGCGATCAGATTGATAGCGATCACGCCAACGACAATGGAGCTAATAATGACAGAAGCAGGGTCGCTCCTGTCGTAGTGTTCAAGGGCGTGGTAGAGCCGCTTTCGCGCGCTTATCACTAAGGTCATAGGTGTCCTCGCTGCCGCGACGCCATGCCTGCTAACCTATGACTCGTCGCTAGTAATCTGACGCTTAACCATCAATCAATATTTCAATGCGACGGTTTTGCGCTCTGCCCGCAGGACTGTCGTTGTCCGCCACAGGCTTGGTATCTGCGTATCCAAAAACACTAACACGTTCACTGTCTAAATCGTTGGTGGAAAAAAAGAAGTCGGCTACAGCGGCGGCTCGGGCCGCAGACAAATCCCAGTTGGAATCAAATCGCTCGCTGAATGCAATAGGAATGTTGTCGGTATGCCCAGAGACCTGGACCTGGCCGCCGGCTCTGGCTACGGATTCTCCAACGTTACGGAGGGTGGGTAAGAACCCTTGCTGCAGCTCCGCGTATCCCGAGCGGAACGAATTAGCCGCCGACAGACTAATCAAAATCTGATCGCCAACCTTCTCGACTGCTGCCAGTCCCTGCTGGATCTCCGCGCTCAGGTCCGCCTGGAGCATTTGGTATTTGTCATCCAGCGCCTGATTTTTTCGCGTTTGGCGAAGCATTTCGTCTTCGGTATCCGCTGACAAATACTCAACCTCCAGCTCCGTCTCCATAAAAGCCTGGGATTCTGCAACCTTGGCAAAAATTTCTAGGTCTTCACTGTCAATTTGTCCGTCACTGTTTTGAGTGCCAGATTCGTCTAGAAGTTCAGCATCGGCTGATTCGTTCACAGAAACCGTAATCTTGCCGTCCTCTTCTCGAACCTCCACCTTGCCCTTGGCAATTTCAG
>JADHNQ010000121.1 GCA_016779425.1 Pseudomonadales bacterium
GTGGCGATATTGTCAGCCACCTCATAGAGCATGTCGTTATTTGGCTGATCGCCGGTCTGTGCACTCATCTTTCCCTCTCAAACTGTTTGCCGGTGGTGCTCATGCACCGAATTCTGTGTGTCTATTTCGCGGGTCGCTCGGGCATTTTTTCTTCACTGATCGCGTAACCAGCTTCTACAGGAATGCATAGATACTGCCCGTCATCGCGCTTCTCGGTCCAAGGCAAAACCGGAACAGGCGTCGTGTTTTGGGCCGCCTCGACGGCGGACTCCGGTGTCGACCAAGTCGCGAGTTTTTCAATATTGCGCAGGGTCGGGAAAATAATCGTATAGGTGCCGCTCTGGGCGCCGCTGATGGCATCGGCGGGATCGATCCATACCGAATCCACGGACTCGTAGCCGTCGTGAACAGCAATATGATCTGCAGGGGGAATAGCCAAATAAAAGTGGGTATCGAAGCGCTTCGGCATCATAGGCGGCGTGATCCAGTGGGCAAAGTGCGTGAGCTCATCGCAAGCCAGCACCAGTTGCTCATTTTGCAAGAATTCGAGCAGGGTGACTTCACCCTTGTTCATGGGCTCTCGTTGATCTTGCAAACTCTGCAGTCGCTCGGCGCTAATGATGTCGTCACTGCCCACTTCTCTGGCCAGCAAAATTCCGCACTCTTCGAAGGCCTCCCGAATCGCGCTGACTTGAGCTGCACGCATGTCTGTGTCGTCTGCTGCGCCCTGCAAGTGCGGAATAAGTGAGTCCTCAAAGTCCTGGGGGTCTGCCTTACCGCCAGGAAACACCAGGGCGCCGGAGGCGAAATCAATTTGGTGGTGACGAACCACCATGAATACTTCGAGATTATTGTTGCCCGGCCGCAGCAACAAAATGGTCGCAGCAGGCTTTGGTGTGGCAGCTGTCTCCGACATGGTTTTCCCCTGTATATATGGCCTCTGCGTAGCGAAAAGATAAAGGGTGGAAACAAGGCTTCGCAAGCGCTTATTGTTTTTACGACGCGACGGCTATCGATACGCCCACGCAGCGCTCCTGCAATCGGCGTCGACCAGCCTGTCCGAATCCCCCCAGAACGAGCGTTGATGTTCGCTTATGCAGGCCCCTATGGCAAACTTGTGCGAGAGGGGAAATTTAATTTGAGGGTAAATTCATGTCGGCTTTAATCACTCTGCTGGTTGCGGGGCTGGTGTTTTTATACCTGCGTAGCAATCACAAAGCGCGAGAGCGATGGCTGCAGCAACTTGCACTGCCTGGGCAGTGGCGATCCGAGCGAGAAGACAGTCAGCTTGTGCTCAGTGGCAGCCTGAAACGCGGTGATTTTCAGTGGCAGAATCGCTCCCACAGAGACAGCGGCCAGTGGCAATATACCGGACAAACCCTGACGTTAAGAGGCGATCAGACCCGAACCTTTGAAGTTCAATTGTTTCAGCCGGGCGTGATCAGTTTGATACGCGAGGACGGAACCGCAGAGCTGTTCAATAAGCAGTCAACCAATGTGGTGCCACTTGCGAAAAAGTAGCGATGAACCTACTGACGACGTCCTAGGGTCAAACGCCTGGGTCGCAGTGGCCCAGCGTTTGCTTTCCGTCCTGCCAAGTTACCCTGGCATCGACTGGAACCAGTGCACGGCTGGACATTGGCAGCGCGGGCGATGGTCCTCCGCCATTGTCGGGTTTAACGATACGCAGTCTGTGTCGCTAGATGACCTGCTGCATATCGACACACAAAAAGCAGCCTTACTGACCAACACGAGGCAGCTACTGGCAGGGCTGCCTGCCAACAATGCGCTTTTGTGGGGGGCGCGAGGTACCGGTAAGTCGTCCCTTGTGCACGGTGTGCTGGCGGCACATGCCGATGAGGGCCTGCGACTGGTAGAGGTTGGCAAAGATGCCCTGGTAGACATGGCTCAGGTCATCGAGTCACTGGCAGACCAGCCATATCACTTTATCGTCTTTTGCGACGACTTATCCTTTGAAGAGGATGACGCATCCTATAAATCACTCAAAAGCGTGCTCGAGGGATCGGTGCTCGCGCGAACCAAGAATGTGGTGGTCTATGCCACATCCAACCGACGCCACCTATTGGCGGAAAAAAGATCAGATAATGCGGGCAGTGCTCTTGTCGACGGTGAGCTGCATCATGGCGAGGCTGTGGAGGAAAAAATCTCCCTGTCGGATCGATTTGGACTTTGGCTGTCTTTTTATCCGGTGCGACAGGACGAATATCTCGACATGGTTCACAGGGCGGTGGAGAAATTGGTCAAGCAGCTTGCAAGTGCGCAAGGGTCAGGCGATGATTTTCTGCCTGAACGTTATCGTCAGGAAGCTTTGCGCTGGGCGCTGGGGCGCGGTGTACGCAATGGCCGTAGTGCCGAGCATTTCGCTCGCCACTGGGTCGGCCAGCAGCTACTTAAACAGCAAAACCCCTAAAAAATCTCAAGGTTCTTATTATGTTGCGGATATTCTGCATCCTCGCCTTGTTAGGCCATGGCGGCCTCGCACTGGCAGATACACTGATCATGCAAAATGGTGATCGCATCACAGGCCGACTGGGCAGCATTTCCGGCGGCAAGGCAGTGTTCGAAACGCCCTACGCAGGTCGAATTCTAGTCAGCCTCGAGCAGATCGATGCCTTGATGACCGATAATGCATATACGGTTCGCATCGGTGACCAGAGTCTGGACGGTACTTTTACCCAGGAAAGCGAGGAGCAGAAGCTATCAACTGGCGAGGGTAGTAAACCACTTGCCTTAGGCGAGATTCGTAGCGCCACGCAAAGCCGAATTCAATTCACACCGTTTTCCCTCGACTGGGGGGTGCGGCTCGATCTGGCACTCTCACTTGCCGACGGTAATTCTTCGACCGAGGCTTCTAATGTTCTTTTAGAAGCCGACTTCCAGGACGAGGTGAACGCCCATCTGTTAACCGTGCTGCTTGCGCGAGAGGAGGGTGAGGGTTTGTTAACCAAGGACCAGCTTGATGTTGATTACGGTTACCGACGCTATATTTCCGAGCGTTGGTACGGGGCAGCGAATGCCGAGTACTTTCAGGATACCCTGAAAGAAATTGACCAACGAATTACCCTCGGTGCGGGTATGGGCATACAGATCGTCGACAATACTTTGGAAAATCTAGCAACTGACCTCAGTCTTAGTGCGGTGCAAGAAGATATTGGCGGCGACGACAGCGTCAATCCGGCGCTTCGCTGGGGCTTGGACTATCAGAGGTTCCTGTTCGCGACGACAGTCGAACTGTTTCATCGCCAATCCTTACTACAGCTGCTGAGCGACGAAAGAGGTCAGGTATTTTCATCTTCTACGGGTATTCGGTACGCATTTAACGAGCGTATCGACACCAACTTTCGAATCGATCTTGCCTACGAGAGCGATCCGCCTCCGGGCAATGAAAAAACTGATACCACCTACAGCTTAGGTGTGGGCCTGAAGTTCTAATTAGGCACATCGCTGCAATTGGACAATTTTTTGCTGATGCCCATCTCCTAAGTCAAAACCTTGACTGGTCTCAAGCGCGCTCATAGAATGCGCCGCTCGCTGATGACAGGGATCTTTCGATACGCTGTTTTCAGTCGACGATACCGTTGTTCGAACAACGTCCCCATCGTCTAGAGGCCTAGGACTCCGGGTTTTCATCCCGGCAACAGGGGTTCGACTCCCCTTGGGGACGCCATTTTTTTGGCCGTTTTAGACGAGTGCTAAGACGGCTTTTTTTTGCCCGGCTAAAACCTTTTCTGCATGCATTGAGCAGTTTGCACTGATTGTGCAACGGCCGGTCTTTTGTGCTGCAATAACGGGCTATCGAATTTGAGTGAGGAGAGGGCTCTTGGCGCAGAAAACATCCGACGGCCCAGACATAGACGTCATCGTGGTAGGCGCGGGCTTTGCGGGCATGTATGCCCTGCACAAGTTTCGTAGTTTGGGGCTGCGCACTAAGGTGCTTGAAGCAGGAAACGATGTTGGCGGCACGTGGTATTGGAACCGTTATCCCGGCGCGCGCTGCGACGTTCCCAGTGTCGAGTATTCCTTCAGTTTCGACAAAGACTTAGAGCAGGAGTGGGATTGGACCGAGATCATGGCGGCTCAGCCTGAGATTCTCGATTACGCCAACCACGTCGCAGATCGTTTCGGCTTGCGCGAAGACATCCAGTTTCAAACCCGTGTCGATAGTGCGGTTTTCGATGAAAACAGTAATCGTTGGACGGTTGCGACAGACAGCGGGCAGACCTACGCGGCGCGATTCTGCGTGATGGCAACAGGATGTTTGTCGGTGCCCAACATGCCAAGGATAGATGGGCAGGACAGTTTTGCTGGATCGGTCTATCACACGGGTAACTGGCCCGAGGGCGGTGTGGACTTTAGTGACGCGACCGTGGGCATTATCGGCACGGGCTCATCGGGTATTCAGTCCATTCCAGTAATCGCAGAACAAGCCAAACACCTGACGGTTTTCCAGCGAACCCCGAACTACACAATGCCCGCTGCCAATGCGCCGCTAAAGGAAGAATTCCTGCGGCAGGCTAAGGAGAACTATGCTGAGATTCGTGCCGAGCAGCGGGCCTCTCAGGTGGGTATTGTGGGGTACGGCTTTGGTTTTGGCGGCGCCGAAAATGTTGTGCCGACGCAAGAAATTAAGCAAACAACCCCGGCAGAGAGGCAGCGCCTGGTAGAAGAAGAGGGGTTTCTTGCCATACGACGATACGCAGACGTGGCGTTGGATGAAGAAGCCAATGAGCTAGCCTGCGAAATGTACCGTGACCAGGTACAACGCGTGATCAAGGATCCGGCTACTGCGCAAGCCCTGATGCCCCGCGACTACCCCATGGGCTGTAAACGCCCGGTGATTGATACCAACTATTACGAAACCTTTAATCGGGACAATGTCACCCTGGTAGATTTGCGCCAGGGCGGCATCGAGGAAATTACCGAGGCTGGTGTTCGTACGGCACAGGGCGATTACACCTTCGATGTGCTCGTCTATGCGACAGGCTTTGACGCTATGACCGGTGCACTGGGCAAGATCGATATTCGCGGGCGCGAGAACAGGGCGCTTACCGAGTACTGGGAAGCCGGCCCGCGAACCTACCTGGGACTGCAAATAGCTGGGTTTCCTAACTTGTTTACGGTTACCGGCCCGGGATCGCCATCGGTTTTGAGCAATATGATCGTCTCCATAGAACAGCATATCGACTGGATCGCTCAGTGTATTTCAGACCTCGGTCAACGCGGCGCTCAAACCATTGAGGCGACAACCGAGGCTGAGGATGAGTGGATAGCCCACGTCAACGACGTCGCGCAAAACACAATGTTCACGGCGAAGTCCTGCAACTCTTGGTACCTCGGTGCCAACATTCCAGGCAAGCCGCGCATCTTCATGCCCTACGTGGGTGGTGTCGGGGTGTATCGTGAAAAGTGCGATGAGGTGGCGCGCAACGGTTACCAAGGCTTCGAGCTGAGCGCCTGAAGGCATTGTCCAGCAAAAAAATCTATCTGATTGCCATATCGACTTGGTTCGCTGCCTTTGGCATGCAATCGGTGGTATTTGCTTGGTTGGTTACCATACTGCTGCGGGAACCTGCAGAGCGCGTGGGATACGCGCAAATGAGCATTTTGTTGCCCGGCATGCTGCTGATCTTGCTTGCGGGTGCCATTGCTGACCGCGTAGGCCTGCGTCGACAGGCGCTATGGTCACAGCTTTTTGCCGCGCTAACGCCGATGCTGCTGATTTACTTCCTGTATTTCGATGCTCTCTCGTACTCGGTAATTATCGTTTATGCCCTGCTCATGGGGCTGGCTCAGGCGTTCGTCACGCCTGCGCGGGATGGACTGCTCAACCACGTTGCAGGCGACAATATTCAGCGCATGGTGGTTCTTGCTAGCCTGTGCCAGTTTGGTTTTCAGATTCTGGGATACACCCTGGCTGGATTCGCGGATACGGTGGGCGCCATCACTATTCTCAGCGTGCAGAGCGTTATTCTTTTGTTGGGCTGTGGGGCATTGGTGGCACTGGGAGAGGTTGGTGCGCCAAGGATCCGGTCGCAGCAGGCTTCGATGATGAAGGATCTGTGGGAGGGTGCCTCGACAGTGGCCGGCGACCCCTTGATGCGGGCGGTAATGATTCAAAACGTTGCCATGGGCATTTTCTTCATGGGGGCGTTTATTGTCGCATTCCCACTAGTCGTGCGGGAGGTTTATAACGGCACCTCCAGCGATTTAGCTTCTCTTAACGCGTTCAATTCATTGGGTTTGGTCATCACGATTGGGGTATTGCTGCGCATCGGTCATATTGCACGAGCCGGTCGCGCACTGCTGCTCGCTCAGTTCATCGGCTCCCTCGTGTTAGCGCTTGCCGGATGGGTGGTGCAACAGTATCTGTTCGTCTTTTGTGTTTTTTTATGGGGGATATGTGGTGGGGTCGCCATGCCTATGTCCAGAACACTGATGCAGCAAACAGCACCCCCGGCACTGCGCGCGCGGGTTATGAGCTTTTATGCATTTTCGTTTATGGGTGCCGGACCGTTGGGGGCACTGTGGGCAGGATACCTAGCGGATTCGGTGGGACCGCAAAATGCCATCATGATCTCCGCGGGCTGCATGGCCTTGCTGGCATTGATTATGGGCGTGGTCAGCCCGCTGTGGGGTAGTGTGACCGAACAAACCGCG